>DATJYN010000118.1:0-2839 GCA_035499575.1 Burkholderiales bacterium
CGGCGGAACTGGCTCATCTCGGCTTTCGGCACCTGCAGGCCGACCAGCACGCGGCCGTAGTCGGCGCCGTGGTTGCGGTAATGGAACAGGCTGATGTTCCAGCCCGGGTTCATCGAGCGCAGGAATTTCATCAGCGCGCCCCGCCTTTCCGGGAATTCGAAGCGGTACAGCAATTCATTCCTCGCCAGGCCCGAGCGCCCGCCCACCATGTGGCGCACGTGCGCCTTGGCGACCTCGTTGTCCGACAAGTCGAGCGTGCGGCAGCCGGCGCGCTCCAGGCGGCGCACGATGCGCGCGGTTTCCTCCTCGCCCTGCACGCCGACGCCGACGAAGATGTGCGCCGCCTCCGGCCCGGACATGCGGTAGTTGAATTCGGTGATGCTGCGCCCGGAAAGGGTCTCGCAAAAGCGCCGGAAGCTGCCGCGACGCTCCGGGATGGTGACCGCCAGCACCGCCTCGCGGTGCTCGCCCAGCTCCGCCTGCTCGGCGACGAAGCGCAGGCGGTCGAAGTTGGTGTTGGCGCCGGAAGCGACGGCGACCAGCGTTTTTCCCCGGATTTTCCTGCTGCCGCCCCGCTTGTCCACCCAGGCCTTGGCGCCGGCGATGGCCAGCGCGCCCGCCGGCTCGAGCACCACGCGCGTGTCTTCGAACACGTCCTTGATCGCGGCGCAGATTTCGTCGGTGTCCACCAGCACCATCTCGTCCACCAGGCCGCGCGCGAGGCGCAGCGTCTCTTCGCCCACCTGCTTCACCGCCACGCCGTCGGCAAACAGGCCGACGTGGTCCAGCACCACGCGCCGGCCGGACTTGAGCGAGCGCGCCATGGCGTCGGCGTCCCTGGGCTCCACGCCGATGATGCGCACCGAGGGCCGCACGCGCTTGATATAGGCGGCGATGCCGGCGATCAGGCCGCCGCCGCCGACCGGCACGAACACCGCGTGGATCGGGCCGCCGTGCTGCCCCAGGATTTCCATGCCGATGGTGCCCTGGCCGGCGATCACTTCCGGGTCATCGTAGGGATGCACGAAGGTGAGGCCGAGCCGGCGCTTCATGCGCATCGCATGCCGGTAGGCGTCCGAGTAGCTGTCGCCGCGCAGTACGGCCTCGGCGCCGCGCGCGGCGACGGCGTCCACCTTGATCTTCGGCGTGGTCACCGGCATGACGATCACCGCGCGGCAGCCGAGCTTCTGCGCCGCCAGCGCCACGCCCTGCGCGTGGTTGCCGGCGCTGGCGGTGATCACGCCGCGCGCGAGCTTCGCCGGCGCGAGGCGCGACATCTTGTTGTAGGCGCCGCGCAGCTTGAACGAGAACACCGGCTGCAGGTCCTCGCGCTTGAGCAGCAGCCGGTTGCCGAGGCGGCGCGACAGCACGGGCGCGAGCTCGAGCGGCGACTCGATCGCCACGTCGTAGACGCGCGCCTTGAGAACTCTCTCCAGGTAATCGTTCTTCTTCACGGCAAAAAGCGTAGCACAGCGTGCTAGATTGCTCTCATGATCTCGCGCGAATGGCCGTTGATCCCGGTCTACGGCACCGCAGCTGCATTCTTCATCCTCGATCGGCCGTTGCTCGGCGACCTGGCGAATCCGGCATGGCTGGCATTCGTCATGGCATGGCTGTTCGGCGCGATGATGCTCTCGGCGTTCGCGGTGGTGCGGCATTCGGAATGCCTCGCCGAGATTTTCGGCGAGCCCTACGGCACGCTGATCCTGACCTTCGCCATTACCGCGATCGAGGTCATGATGATCGCCGCGGTGATGCTGAACGGACCCGCCGTCTCGACGACGGCGCGCGACACCATGTTCGCGGTGGTGATGATCGTGTTCAACGGCATGGCGGGGCTGACATTGCTGGTGGGCGGCCTGCGCTACCACGAGCAGACCTACAACCTGCAGGGGGCCAACGCCTTCCTTGCGGTGATCCTGCCGCTGGCGGTGCTGGGGCTGGTGCTGCCGAACTTCACCTCCGCGCCCGAGGGCACGCTATCCGTGCCGCACGAGATTTTCCTGATCTTCATGTCGGCCGCGCTCTACGCCATCTTCCTCGCCATCCAGACGCTGCGGCACCGCCATTACTTCCTGGATGCGGACGAGGCGGATGCGATGCCGGAGCACGCCGCCGCCATCGACGTGCGGCCCGCGGCGTACCACGGCGTGCTGCTGGTGCTCTACATCGTGCCGATCGTGCTGCTGTCGAAGAAGATCGCCGTGCCGATCGACCACGGCGTGAGCGTGCTGGGCGCGCCGGCGGCGCTGGTGGGTTTCCTGGTCGCGGTCCTCATCATGTCGCCGGAGTCCCTCACCGCGATGCGCGCCACGCTCGCCAACCAGATGCAGCGTTCGATCAACCTGCTGCTCGGCTCGGTGCTGGCAAGCATCAGCCTGACGATCCCCGCGGTGCTGGCGATCGGCCTGCTCACCGACCGCACCGTGGTGCTGGGCCTGCCGACGGTGGACGCGCTCCTGCTGCTCCTGACGCTTGCGATGGGAACGCTTACCTACGCGAGCGGGCGCACCAACATCCTGCAGGGCGCGGTGCACCTGCTGCTGTTCTGCGCCTACATCGTCCTCATATTCGACCGGTAAGCCGCGCCGCCGCTCAGGCGGCCTGCAGCTTGGCGACCGCCACGGCGAGCCATTTGACGCCCTGCTTGCCGAAATTGACCTGCACGCGCGCGTCGCCGCCGTCGCCTTCGGCATCCACGATCACGCCGGCGCCGAACTTCGGGTGCGTCACGCTCTGGCCGATGCGGAAACCCGAATCCTCGCGCTGGCGCGCGAAGGCGACCTTTTCCTTCTTCGGGAAGAAGGTGTCTTTGTCGTTCGAATAAGAATTATTTTTT
>DATJYN010000119.1:0-29665 GCA_035499575.1 Burkholderiales bacterium
CGCCATGCACGGCAACGAAATTTTCAAGGCAGCGCAGAAAAAGGGCGTGATGGTGGCCTTCGAGGCCTCGGTCGCGGGCGGCATCCCGATCATCAAGGCGCTGCGCGAAGGCCTCGCCGCCAACCGCATCGAGTGGATCGCGGGCATCATCAACGGCACCTCGAACTTCATCCTGTCCGAGATGCGCGACAAGGGCTCTTCCTTTGGCGACGCGCTGCGCAATGCGCAGCGCCGCGGTTTTGCCGAAGCCGATCCGACCTTCGACATCGAGGGCGTGGACGCGGCGCACAAGCTCACCATCCTGTCGGCGCTGGCCTTCGGCATCCCGATGCAGTTCCCGAAGGCTTATACCGAGGGCGTCTCGAAACTCACGCAGGAGGACATCCGCTACGCCGAGGAGCTCGGCTACCGCATCAAGCTGCTGGGCATCACGAAAAGGACCGGCAAGGGCATCGAATTGCGGGTCCATCCGACGCTCATCCCGACGCGGCGCCTGATCGCCAACGTGGAAGGCGTGATGAACGCGGTCCTCGTGAAGGGCGACGCGGTCGGCGCGACCATGTACTACGGGGCAGGGGCGGGAAGCCAGCCGACCGCGAGCGCGGTGGTCGCCGACCTGGTCGACGTGACGCGCCTGGTGACCGCCGACCCGGAGCAGCGCGTGCCGCACCTGGCGTTCCAGCCCGACCGCCTTGCCCGCGACCCGATCCTGCCGATCGGCGAAGTCGAGACTTCCTACTACCTGCGCATGCGGGTCAAGGACCGTCCCGGCGTGCTGGCCGACGTGACGCGCATCCTCGCGGATTCTAGGATCTCGATCGACGCCATGGTGCAGAAGGAGCCCGGCGAGGGCGAGAAGCGCGTCGACATCGTGATGCTCACGCACCTGGCGGTCGAGAAGAACGTCAACGCCGCGATGGCGAAGATCGAGAAGCTGCCGACGGTGGTCGGCAGAGTGACGCGCATCCGCCTGGAGGAACTGCTGTAGTGCTCTACGTCTCCACGCGCGGAGACGGCCCGAAGAGGCGCTTCAGCGAAATCCTGCTCGAAGGCCTGGCGCCGGACGGCGGCCTGTACGTGCCCGAAGCCTTTCCGGGGGTCGATCTTTCCAGGCAGCGTTCCAAGGACTACCCGGAACTCGCCTACGCCATCCTGTCAGGGTTCATGGACGACATTCCTGCGCTGAAGGATCTCGTCCGGAAGACCTACACGAAGGAGATCTTCGGCAGCGCGGACGTCACGCCGCTGAAGACGCTGGAGCCGGGCCTGCACATCCTCGGGCTGTCGAACGGGCCGACGCTGGCGTTCAAGGACCTGGCGATGCAGCTCCTCGGGAATCTGTTCGAGTACGTTCTCGAAAAGGAAAACAGAACCCTCAACATCCTCGGCGCCACGTCGGGCGACACCGGTTCGGCGGCCGAGCACGCCATGCGCGGCAAGAAGAACGTCCATGTCTTCATGCTCTCGCCGCACGGCCGCATGAGCGCCTTCCAGCGCGCGCAGATGTACAGCCTGCAGGACCCGAACATCCACAACCTCGCGGTCAGGGGCGTGTTCGACGATTGCCAGGACGTGGTGAAGAAGGTCAACGCCGATGCGGCCTTCAAGGAGAAATACCGCATCGGCGCCGTGAACTCGATCAACTGGGCGCGGGTGGCGGCGCAGGCGGTGTACTACTTCAAGGGCTACTTCGCGGCGACCCGCGGCGACGGCGAGCAGGTCGACTTCGCGGTGCCCTCCGGGAACTTCGGCAACATCTACGCGGGCTACGTCGCGCGCTGCATGGGCCTGCCGATCCGCAAGCTGATCCTGGCCAGCAACGAAAACGACGTGCTGGACGAATTCTTCCGTACCGGGAAGTACAGGACGAGGAAAGCGGCGGTGGCGACCTCCAGCCCGTCGATGGACATATCCAAAGCGTCGAATTTCGAACGCTACGTGTTCGACCTGCTCGAGCGGGATGGAGCGAGGGTGGCGCGGTATTTCTCTTCCGCCGAGGGGTTCGATCTTTCGCTGATCCCGCGGCCGGGTTTCGTTTCAGGCAAGAGTACGCACGCCGACCGCATCGAGACCATCAAGGCCGTGCAGGCGAAATACGGCGTCACCATCGACCCGCATACGGCCGACGGCGTGACGGTCGGCTTGCGGCACCGCGAGCCGAACGTGCCGTTGATCTGCCTGGAGACCGCGTTGCCGGCGAAGTTCGCCGAGACCATCCGCGAGGCGCTCGGCCGCGATCCGGCCCGGCCCCATGGCTTTGCCGGTCTCGAGGGTCTGCCTCAGCGCTTCGAGGTGATCGAAGCGGACGCGGAGGCGGTGAAGCGCTACATCGCCGGCCGCGCAGGATGAGCGTCAAGACCGTCGCGGTGCTCACCGCGGGCGGCGACGCCCCGGGCATGAACGCGGCGGTGCGCGCCGTGACGCGCTCGGCGCTCGCGCTCGGCCTGCGCGTGATCGGCGTGAAGCGCGCCTACGAGGGGCTGGTTCAGGGCGCGATGGCGGAGCTGGGCGCGCGCGACGTCGGCGGCATCATCCAGCGCGGCGGCACCATACTGCAAACCGCGCGCTTCCCGGAGTTCGCGAAGGCGGACGTGCAGCACGCGGCGCTGCGGCAGTTGAACGCGCAAGGCGTCGACGCGCTGGTGGCGATCGGCGGCGACGGCACGATGCGCGGCGCGGCGGCGCTGGAGAGCCTCGGTTTTCCGGCGGTCGGCATTCCGGCCTCGATCGACAATGACGTCCATGGCACCGACATCTCCATCGGCGTCGATACGGCGCTCAATACGATCCTCGACGCGATCGACAAGCTGCGCGATACCGCGTCTTCGCACCAGCGCGCCTTCATCGTCGAGACCATGGGCCGCAATTGCGGCTACCTCGCCCTCATGTCCGGCATCGTCAGCGGCGCCGAGATGACCTTGATTCCCGAGCGGGAGGCGAGCGCCGACGAGGTGGCGGCGGCGGTGCGCGCCGCCCATGACCGCGGCAAGACCCACGCCATCGTGGTGGTATCCGAGGGCGCGAAGCTGCATGCCAGCGCGCTCAAGGAGAAACTCGACGGGATGCACACCGGCTTCGACTTCCGCGTCACGATCCTCGGCCACGTGCAGCGCGGCGGCAGCCCGAGCGCCTGGGACCGCCTGATTGCCGCGCGCCTGGGCGTCGCTGCGGTCGAGCGCCTGCAAAAGGGCGAAAGCGGCGTGATGGTCGGGCTGAAGGCGCGGGAAATCGTGGCGACCGCGCTGGCGGAGGTTGCCGGCCGGCAGCGCGAAACCGACCTCGAGTATTACCGCATGGCGCGGATGCTGGCCCAATAGGCGTCCGCCTTTCGTGGTAGAAACCGTGCCGGAGCGGAAAGCCATGCGAATCCTGGTAGTGGAAGACGATGCGGTGCTGGCGGCGGCGCTGGTGCGCGCGCTGAATCAGAGCGCCTACGCCGTGGACGTCGTCACCGACGGCGATTCCGCCAACCGCGCGCTCGGCGGCGACTCCTACGACCTGGTGGTGCTCGACCTGGCGCTGCCCAAGGTCGACGGCCTCACGGTGCTGCAGCGCCTGCGCGACCGCAAGTCGCGCGTGCCGGTGCTGGTGCTGAGCGCGCGCGACGCGCTGGAAGACAGGGTCAAGGGGCTCGACATCGGCGCGGACGACTACATGACCAAGCCTTTCGACCTGCCCGAGTTCGAGGCGAGGGTGCGGGTGCTGATCCGGCGCGGGCAGGACCAGGCGGGCAACGACCTCAGGCACGGCAGGCTGCGCTTCGACCTCGCGGCGCGCCGCGTGTTCCATGACGACGGGCCGGTCGAATTCTCGGCGCGCGAACTGGCGGTGGTCGAGCTCCTGCTGTCGCGCCAGGGCCGGGTCGTGACCAAGGAGCAGATGGTGGACCGCCTGTTCGGCTGGGGCGAAGACGTGGGCAGCAACGCCATCGAGGTGTACGTGCACCGCGTACGCAAGAAGCTCGAGCCCTACGGCATCGAGATCCGCACCGTGCGGGGCATGGGCTACCTGATCGAAAAGGCGAATGGCGGCGAGCCAGCCGACGCTGCGTAGCCAGCTGCTGCGCGGGATGCTGGTCCCGCTCTCGGCGCTTCTCCTGGTGGGCGTAAGCGTCAGCTACTTCGTGATCGGCAAGGTCACCGAAGACATCTACGACGGCGAATTGGGCGAAATCGTGCGCGAGCTCACGCTGCACGTGCGCTACGCCGGGGCGGGACCGGCGTTCGACCTGTCGCAGGACGCCGAGCGCACGCTGCTGCTGGACGAGTTCGACAAGATCTACTACGTGGTGCGTACCGAGGACGGCAAGGCGATCGCGGGGGAGCCCGGGTTGCCGTCGGCCGGCACCGCCAGGCGCGAAATGAACTACGGCGACGGCGTGTTCGCGGGCGAGCCCGTGCGCATCGCGGCGCTGCGCGTCGCGGTGCCGGGATCGCCCGCCGCCCGCGCCGTGGTGGTCGAAGTCGCCGAAACGCTGATCAAGCGCGAACTGCTGGCGCGCAAGCTGCGGCTCGGATTCGCGCTGCCCCAGGTACTGCTCATCCTGGTTGCCGCCGCCCTGCTGTGGCTGGGCGTCGGCCGGGGCCTCGCGCCGCTGCAGCGCCTGCGCGGGGCGGTCGCCGAGCGCTCGCATCTGGACATGAGCGCGATCGAGACGGATAGCGTGCCCGGCGAAGTGCGTCCGCTGGTCCTCGCGGTCAACGACCTCATGGCGCGGCTGGGCGCCGTGCTGGAATTCCAGGGCCGCTTCATCGCCGATGCCGCGCACCAGCTGCGCACGCCGGTCGCCGGTCTGAAGGCCCACATCGAGGTGGCGCTGCGCGAGCAGAACCTGGAGCAGATGAAGCGCGGGCTGGCGCATCTGTACATCAGCGCGGAGCGCCTGTCGCGCCTGGTCGCCCAGCTGCTGTCGCTCGCGCGCAATGAGCCGAGCACCGCGCGGCTGGCCAACTTCGCGCCGCTCGATTTCAACAAGCTCGTCTTCGAGGTGACGATGGAATGGGTGGCGGACGCCTATAAGAAGAAGATCGACCTCGGCTTCGAGGGCGCAGAGCAGCCGGTGCTCATCAACGGCGACCCGGCGCGGCTGACCGAGCTCGTCAACAACCTGGTGGACAACGCGGTGCGCTACACGCAGGTGGGCGGCCGGGTAACGGTGAAGGTACTGGCGGGAGCGAAGCCGCAGGTATCGGTCAGCGACGACGGCCCGAAAATCCCGGTCGAGGAGCGCGAACGCGTGTTCGAGCGCTTTCACCGCCTGCTCGACAACCGGACCGAAGGCAGCGGCCTGGGACTCGCCATCGTGCGCGAGATTGCTGCGCTGCATGAGGCGGAAATATCGCTCGTCGACGACAGCGACGGCGTCGGCAATACCTTCACCGTCACCTTTCCGGGCCTGGCAGGCCTCTCCGGCGGCGCGCCGACCGGCGCCGCATGAACCTTGCATCGGCGTAATTTTCCGGAAAGCCGTGCGTAATTTTCCGGCAAGAGGTCCGTAAGCGCCGACGCATAGCCTGCTCTCTCCAATCAAGGAGGAGCACTGCGTGATCGAATCGCTGAGCAATCCGGAAGTCTGGATAGCGCTGTTCAAAATCTGCGTCATCAACGTGCTGCTGAGCGGCGACAACGCCGTCGTCATCGCGATGGCCTGCCGCGGGCTGCCGGTGAAGCAGCAGAAGACGGCATTCGCCATCGGCGCCGCCGGCGTGGTCATCCTGATGACCATCCTTACCGCGGCGGCGGCCTACCTGCTGACCCTGCCTTACCTGGAAATCGTCGGCAGCGTGCTGCTGCTGTGGATCGGCGTCAAGCTGCTGGCGGCCGAGTCGGAAGGCGACGAGGTCGAGCAAAGCAGCGGCTTCTGGGATGCGGTGCGCATCATCATCATCGCCGACATCGTCATGAGCCTCGACAACGTGCTCGGCATGGCGGGCGCGGCGAAGGGGCACCTGGGGATGCTGTTCATCGGCATGGTGATCACCATTCCGCTGATCCTCTTCGGCAGCGTGGTGATCATGAAGCTCATGGAGCGCTTCCCGATCTTCATCACTTTCGGCGCGGCGCTGCTCGGCTGGGTCGCGGGCGAGATGGTGGTCGGGGATCCCTCGATCGTGCATTTCATCGAGACCAGCGCGCACTACATGGACTGGGCGGCGCCGATTTCCTGCGCGGTGTTCGTGGTGCTCGCCGGGCGATGGATGGCGAGGCGCCGACACCAGGAAGTGCTGGCGATGGCGACAGCCGGCGCTCCGGCGCAAGCCTCCAAGCAATGAACGGAACGGCCATGAGAAGCGTGGTCGTTCCGATCAATGAAGGCGGCGGCGCGGACTGGACCGCGCAGCATGTCATCGGGCTCTACCGCCAGCAGCCGCTGCGCATCTACCTGCTGAACGTGCGGCAGGCGCTGCCGCAGTATGTCGCCCGCTTCATCGCCAAGTCCGAAGTCGAGTCCTTCCACCAGGAAAACGGCATGCTGGCGATTAAGCCGGTCGCCGACCGGCTGGACGCCCACGGCGTTCCGCACTGGGACCTGGTCATGGTGGGGGAGAAGGCCGAGAGCATCGTGCGCTTTGCGCGCGACCATCACTGCAGCCAGATCATCCTGCCCAAGCCGAAGGCGGGTCCGCTGGCCTATTTCGGGCTCGGCTCCATCGGCAGCCAGATCCGCCACCTGATCGGCGTGGCGGGCGAATCCTGCGGGGTTTCCGAGGTGTACTGAACGCTCTAGTGGTGATACACGGGTATCGCCGCGCCGGAATCGACTCTGCCGGCGGAGAAGAACGGCGACATCATGAAGATTGCCGCGAGCATGGCTGCGACCAGGGTCAGGCGAAGCATCCGGGGCCTCTCTTTCTTGTTATCCCCCGCCGCGACCATATGCAAGCGGCGTGCCAGGCAAAAACCCGCCATTCGGGCAGAAATCAGAGGCCGTAAGCCCTGCGAAGAAGCGTGAGAGGGTGCGCAGTGCGCGCATCCGGTGCGTCTGCGCCCATTCCCTGGCGAATGTGGCGGCCGGCGATCGGGCAGTCCGAGCTAAGCCAGTCGGGCTCGGCGGCAGCCATCTGGCGGAACACCGGCCGGCCGATTTTCATCGAGTTCTCGAAATATTCCTTTTTCACGCCCCAGGTGCCGTCGTGGCCTGCGCAGCGCTCGACGGTAGTCACCGCGGTGCCCGGAATCATCTCGAGCATCTCGCGCGTCTTCTGGCCGACGTTCTGTACGCGCGAATGGCAGGGGATGTGGTACGAGACCTTGCCGAGCGGCGCCTTGAAGTCCTTCTTCAGCAGGCCGTCCCTGGAGCGCAGCACGAAGTACTCGAAGGGGTCGAACATCGCATCCTTTACCGCCCGCACCTCCGGATCCTCCGGGAACATCAGCGGCAGTTCCTGCTTGAACATCAGCGTGCAGGACGGGATCGGCGTCAGGATCGCGTAGCCCGCGCGCGCGAGTTTCGCCATCCCGGGAATATTTCTATCCTTTAAACCGGCAACGGAAGACAGGTCGCCCAGTTCGAGCTTCGGCATCCCGCAGCAGGCCTCCTGATCGAGCAGCACGTAGGGAATGTCGTTGTGCGAGAGCACCGCGAGCAGGTCGTGGCCCACGCCGGGCTCGTTGTAGTTGACGTAGCAGGTGGAGAAGACGGCGACTTTGCCGGGGGTGCTCTTGCCGTCGTTCGCTTCAAGGCTTTTTGAATCGGCGGCATGGGAGCGGAATTTGCCGCTCGCGTACTCGGGCAGCTGGCGATCCTTGTGCACGCCGAGGGCGCCTTCGAGAACGCTGCGGAATACCTTGTTCCTGTTCAGCGCATTCACGGTCTGCACGACGACCGGAATCGTGTTCAGCTTGCCCATCGCGTCGGTCGACGAGAGCATCCGGTCGCGCAACGGCGCGCCATTCTTCCTGAACTTGACCGCCTTGGCGCGCAGCATCAGGTGCGGGAAATCCACGTTCCAGGGGTGCGGCGGCACGTAGGGGCACTTGGTCATGTAGCAGGTGTCGCACAGGTAGCACTGGTCGACGACCTTCCGGTAGTCCCGCTTGTCGACGCCGTCCACTTCCATCGTCTTCGAGCCGTCCACCAGGTCGAAGAGCGTCGGGAACGCGGTGCACAGGTTCACGCACCGGCGGCAGCCGTGGCAGATGTCAAAGACCCGCTCGAGTTCCTTGTCGAGCGACGCCTCGTCGTAGAAGGCGTCGCTCTGCCAGTCGAGGGGATGGCGGGTCGGGGCCTCGAGATTGCCTTCGCGCATTGCGCCAGCTTACGCGGGCGCGGTGTCCTGATCCAATTGTTTGCGGCGATTGCCCGCATAGCGGCGAGCTATGGGCGGCGCGGCGGCCGCCAGGCGCCGCTGCGCGGCGTGGAACGCCTCCTGAAGCGCGGCGTACAGATCCTCGTGGTGATCGTGCGTGATCACGATCTCGTTGCCGGGCACCTTGATGTCCAGGTGCACGACGAATTCCTTGCCCTGCAGCTTGTGCCGGGAGGGGATCTCGACCACCACGCGGCAGCTGACGATGTGGCGGTGGTAGCGGTCGAGCTTGGCGGCTCGCCTGCGGATCGCCGCCTCGACGGCGTCGGACTTGGCGATGTTGCGCAGCGTGATCTGCAGCGGAATCTTCATCTCAATGGTCCTCGGTTCGTGGAATGGAATCCTCGGCCGGTTCGCCGGTGTCCGGGTCGATCCATGTCGAGATGCCGATCTCGTCTTCGGCCTCTTCGAGGGACTCGCCGGGCTCGTAGGAACCGTCGCCGGTCGCCTGCATGTCGGCGACGGCGTCGAGCAGGCTGGGAAAGGGACCGTACTCGGTGCGGCGGTCCGCGCTATGCCAATAGAAGCCGTCGGGGCGCTCGACGATGCGAGCGCGGTCGTCTTCCGGCGTGCCAGCAGGGATGGTGCGGCCCATGGCAAACCTAGTGTATGCCTACATTGGCGTGCATGCCACCAATACATTTACTGCAGTTCAGCGCGGCTTCGCCGGGCAGGAACTCGCGCCGAAGAGCAGGTAGGCCGGGCAGAAGCGGAACGCCCGTGAACAGCGGCAGGATGCCTATCAGTCCCCACCAGCTCCGCTTCGTGGATCGAGGTCCCATGCGATGGCGGTGCCGAGACGGCCTTTTGACTCAAATCAACATCCGATCCCGCGGCGGGCCTAGGATGAACTCGCCCATTTATTCATCTGAAAGGAATCGGTTATGGCGAATATTTCTCGATACAACCCGATGGATGATTTCTTCGGCGACTTCGGCAAGGGATTCTGGCTGAAACCCGTCGCGATGCCTGGCGTGGAGGACATGAAGCTGAAGGTCGAGGTCAAGGAAGACGACAAGGCCTACACCATCCGCGCCGAGATCCCGGGAGTCAGGAAGGACGACATCCAGGTCGAGGTGCATGGCGACCAAGTCTCGATTCGCGGCGAAATCAAGCGCGAAAAGGAAGAGAAGAAAGGCGAGAAACTGCTGCACAGCGAGCGCTACTACGGCATGGTGAGCCGCAGCTTCAGCCTGCCGAGCGAGGTGGACGACAAGGCGACCGTGGCCAAGTACCAGGACGGCGTTCTCGACCTCACCCTGCCGAAAAAAGCCAGCGGCGGCACGCACCGCATCGCAGTGCAGTAAGGCCAGCGGGGGGCGGCGCGGCGGCCTGCGGTAGCATTCGGGCTACCGCGATGAAGATCGATCCGTCCCAATTCCGCGTCGAGCCTGGAGTGAGGCTGCGCTTGCGCAAACGGCCGACGCGTGTGAAGCCCTGCTACGAGAGCAAGGCGGACTACAAGGAGCAGCTCGCCGAGCACGTGGCGGCGCTGAGCGCGCTGCAGAGCCGGCTGTACGCCGACAACCGCTATGCGCTGCTGCTGATCTTCCAGGCGATGGACGCCGCCGGCAAGGACGGCGTCATCAAGCACGTCATGTCCGGCGTCAACCCGCAGGGCTGCGAGGTGCACAGCTTCAAGCATCCGAGCGCGGAAGAACTGGAGCACGATTTCCTCTGGCGCTCGACGCGCCTGCTGCCGGAACGGGGACGCATCGGCATCTTCAACCGGTCTTATTACGAGGAAGTGCTGATCGTGCGGGTGCACCCGGAGATCCTGCGCGCGGAAAACCTGCCGCGCGAGGTCCTGGCGGAAAAGAATCCCTGGGCCGAGCGCTACGAGTCCATCGCCGGCCTGGAGCGGCACCTGCACCGCAGCGGTACCCGCATCGTCAAGTTCTTCCTGCACCTGTCGAAGGAGGAACAGCGCAGGCGTTTTCTCGCGCGCATCGACGACCCGGAGAAAAACTGGAAATTCACGCGCGCCGACATCGAGGAGCGCAAATACTGGAAGCAGTATGCGATGGCCTACGAAGACTGCCTGTCCGCGACCAGCAGCGGCAAGGCCCCCTGGTACGTGGTGCCCGCCGACGACAAGCGCAATGCGCGCCTGATCGTCTCGCGGGTCATCGTCGACACCCTGAAAAGGCTCGATCTCCGCTATCCCCGCACCGACGCGAAGGGCCGCAAGGAACTGCGCGCCATCCGCAAACTGCTCATCTAGGAAAGGAAGGAGGCAGCCGATGCCCGCCAAGATCGCTTTTTTGCTGGCCTGCCTGCTGCTTGCCTCCGCGGCGGCGGCGGACACCGTCTACAAGTACCGCCGTCCGGACGGGCGCACCATCTACAGCAACCGGCTGGAGCCGGGGCTGGAGCTCATCGAGACCTTCGACTACAAGTTCGAGCCAGCGCAGTCCCCCCGGGGTTCCGCCCGGGGCACCGCAGAAGAGGAAGCGCGCATCAGGAAGCAGCTGGACACGCTGCAGGCGGCCTGGACGGAAGTGCAGGATGCGACCCAGGCGCTGGCTGCGGCCGAGGAACGGATGCAGAAGGGTCCGGATGTCCAGGCGGGGGATCGCGTCGGGGTCGCGTCCGGCGCCGCAGCGCCGGGCGCGGGCGGGGTGCCCGCAGGCGCGCCGCCGGCTGTCGGAGGTCCGATGAGCGGTCATCGCGGCAGGCCTTCGCCTGAATACCTGGCGAAAGTGGCCGAACTCGAGAGGGACGTGAGCTTCGCGCGCGCCCGTCTCGACGCGGCGCTGAACCGCTACAACCAGTTGCGCTGAGGGGCCTCCCGGCGCTTGCCGGGGCCGGGCACCGGCAGCCCCAGCGCGCTACTGTTGCGCGCCGCGAGCTCGGCATCGCTGCTGCGCGCGTTACTGCTCGTAGGAGCGCCGGCGCATGTCCATGTGGGTTTTCGTCGAGCGCGTCAGGCTGCTCTTCGCGAACGACAGCCATCCCAGGACATTGAACATGAAATTGCTGTAGCCGTTGTTTACCGTGAGGACCGGGTGTCCCGCATGCCGGACCGGGTAATCCAGCAGTCGCCGGAGGCGCCTGGCCGCCGAACCGGCGAGCGCCACGTCGTCGTCGCCCTTCCGGGAGCAGCCGAGCGGATAGTAATGGCAGGTAAGCGATTTGCGCGAGCGCTTCTCGTCCGTCTGGCTTAGCGCGCCGTGCAGCAGCGAGGGATGCCAGAACAGCACGTCTCCCTTCTTGAGCAGCGCAGCCTTGTGCGGATGAGAGGCGGCGTACTTCGCGCACTCCCGCCTGAAGTCGTCATGCGGCAGGCCGTTCAATTGATTGTCCGCGAAGTGCCGGTGCGAACCCGGATAGACGCGGAAGGGGCCGCAGCCGGGGTCGATGTCCTCCAGCGCGACCCAGGCCGCGGTCAGGAAGCCCTGCGGCAAGGTGTCCAGATACCAGGAATCGTAGTGGTCCACCGTTCCGGTCGAGCGGTCGAACAGCATGTTCTGCCATTGCACGAAATGCGCGAAGCGCGGCTGCAGTTCGCGCAGCGCGCCGTGGAGCTCGCTGCCGAGAAGCACTGCTTCGCCCGCGCGCGACAGGCCGCGGTCGAGGAAGAGCTGGGAAAAGTTCTCCATCGACTCCTGCATGAAGCCCTCGGCGTCGATCTGCGGCCGGATCCACTGGTGTATGGACTGGGAGTAGTAGGGCAGCCGCGCACGCTTGAAATCCCCGAGCGCACCCAGGACCGCGTCGATCTTCGCGCCCGGTATCAGGCGCTCGTACACGACGTAGCCCTGTTCCGCGTAGTAGTCCGAGGGGTTCATGATCGTGGAATGCGGTCCCGTGGCCTGGATGCCGAGGGTATTATCCCCGCTTTGGAGGCGGCGCTCTTGAGCAAGTATCTTGTCAGGCAATCCGACGTGGTGCCCTACTCGCCGGCCAACCATGTCGGGACGCGCAACTACCGCCTGATCGGCCCGGAAACGGTCGGCGCGCGGCGCGTCGAGATGCTGATCGGCGAGCTCGAGCGCGGCAAGGGTGCGCTGCCGCATGCGCACCCCGGCATCGAGCAGGTCTGCTACCTGCTGGAAGGCGAGGCGCACGTCGAGGTCGCCGGCGAGAAATTCGACATGAAGCCGGGCGAGGCCTGCTTCTTCCCGGCCGAGACGCAGCACCTGTTCGTCGCCACCAGCGAACGGGCGAAGGTGATGGTGATCTACGCGCCGCCCTACGGCGAGGACCCGAAGAAAGTGCTGCGCTGAATGAATTTCGCCTTCACGCAGGAGCAGGAGCAGATCCGCGAGGCGATCCGGAAGATCTGCGCGCGCTTCGACGACGCATACTGGCTGAAGCAGGACAAGGCGGGTGGCTTCCCGGCGGCGCTGCACCAGGCGCTCGCCGGGGACGGCTGGCTCGGCATCGCCATGCCGGAGGATTGCGGCGGCTCGGGGCTGGGCATCGCCGAGGCGGCGATCATGATGCAGGCGATCTCGGAATCGGGCGCGGGCTTCTCCGGGGCTTCGGCCGTGCACATGAACATCTTCGGCCTGAATCCCGTGGTCGTTTTTGGCGACCAGAAACAAAAACGGCGGATGCTGCCGCCCCTGATCGCCGGCAAGGAGCGCGCCTGCTTCGCCGTCACCGAGCCGAACACCGGCTTGAATACGCGCAGCCTCAAGACCAAGGCCGAAAAGAAGGGCAGGAAGTACATCGTCAGCGGCCAGAAAGTCTGGATCTCGACCGCGCAGGTGGCCGAGAAAGTGCTGCTGCTGGCGAGGACGGGCGCCGGCCTCACGCTCTTCTATACGGACTTCGACCGCAAGTACATCGAGGTGCGCGAGATCGAGAAGATGGGCCGCAAGGCGGTGGACTCGAACCAGGTGTTCTTCGACGGCCTGCCGGTGCCGGAGGAGGACCGCATCGGCGAGGAGGGCAAGGGCTTCGACTACATCCTGCACGGCATGAACCCGGAGCGCATCCTGATCGCCGCCGAATCGGTGGGTCTCGGGCGCTGCGCGCTCAGGCGCGCCGCCGCGTACGCGAAGGAACGCGTCGTGTTCGATCGGCCGATCGGCAAGAACCAGGGAATCCAGCATCCGCTGGCCGCGAACTGGACCGCGCTCGAGGCCGCGGACCTGATGGTGTTCAAGGCTGCGTGGCTCTACGATTCCGGCAAACCGGCCGGCGCGGAGGCCAACGCGGCCAAGTACCTCGCCGGCGAAGCCTGCTTCGATGCCTGCCAGCAGGCGGTGATGACCTTCGGCGGCTTCGGCTACGCGAAGGAGTACCACGTCGAGCGCTACCTGCGCGAATCCTTCGTCGGCCGCATTGCGCCGGTGACGCCGCAGCTGATCCTGAGCTTCATCGCCGAGAAAGTCCTCGGCCTGCCGAAGTCGTACTAGGCGCGCTACCCGCTATTCGGCGCGGGCGCCCGAGGTCTTGATGACCCTCGCCCACTTCTCGGTTTCGCTCTTGATCAGCGCGTGGAGTTCCTGCGGCGTGCCGGTCTGGACGTCGAAGCCGAGCGCATTCAGTTTTTCGCGCAGGTCCGCGGCCTGCAGCGCCTTCGCCGTTTCCGCGTTCAGCCTGGCGACGATGTCGGGCGGCGTGCCGGCGGGCGCCATCAGCCCGAACCAGTTGCTCGCCTCGAAGCCGGGCAGGCCGGACTCGGCGACGGTGGGAACCTCCGGCATCGCCGGGGAACGCTTCGCGCCGGTGACGGCGAGCAGGCGCAGGCGCCCGGACTTCACGAGCGGCACCACCGAGGGCAGGACCGGGATGTAGATCGACACCTGCCCGGCGAGCAGGTCGGCGATCGCCGGCGCGCCGCCCTTGTAGGGAACGTGCAGCAGGTCGACGCCCGCCATGATCTTGAACAGCTCGCCCGCGAGGTGCGCGCTGCTGCCGACGCCGAACGAGGCGTAGGCCAGCTTTCCCGGCTGCGCCCGGGCGAGCGCGATCAGCTCCTGGATGTTCTTCGCCGGCAGCGACGGCAGGCTGACGACGCCGTCGGGAACCGACGCGAGCAGGCTGATATGCGCGAAGTCGCGCAGGCTGTCGAACGGCATCTTCGCCTGCAGCGTGGCGTTGATGGCGTGGCCGGTGACGTTGTCCACCAGCAGCGTGTAGCCGTCCGGCGGCGACTTGGCGGCCGCTTCGGAGCCGATGACGCCGTTGGCGCCGGCGCGGTTCTCGATCACCACCGGCTGCGCCATGTTCTCGGACAGCCTCTGGCCCAGCGTGCGCCCGAGGATGTCCACGGTGCCGGTCGGCGGCCAAGGGACGATCAGGCGAATGGGCCTGTTGGGGTAGCCTTGCGGGAAAGCGGGCGAGCCGATGAAGGCCAGCAGGCATGCCACCGCAATCCGGTTCCGGAAGCTCATGGGATGGGTACGATACAGCATCGATGAAGAAGGTTGCGCTGCCCTCGGGCGAGTACGTCCCGGCCTTCGGCCTGGGAACCTGGAACATCGGCGACGACCCCGCGGCCCGCGCCGAGGAAATCGCCACGCTGCGCCTCGGCCTCGAACTCGGCGCGACGCTGATCGACACCGCCGAGATGTACGGCGAGGGGCGCTCGGAGGAACTGGTCGGCGAGGCGATCGCGGGGCGGCGCGACGAGGCATTCATCGTCACCAAGGTGTATCCGCACAATGCTTCCCGCAAGGGGATACCGGCCGCGTGCGAGCGCAGCCTGAAGCGCCTGAAGACCGACCGCATCGACCTCTACCTGCTGCACTGGCGCGGCAGCATTCCGTTCGCCGAAACGGTGGAGGCCTTCGCCGCGCTGCAGAAGGCGGGCAAGATCCGCCACTACGGCGTCAGCAACCTGGACCTCGCCGACATGCGGGCGCTGTGGAAAATCCCCGCCGGCAAGGCGGTCGCCGCCAACCAGCTGCTCTACAACCTGGCGCGGCGCGGCATCGAATTCGACCTGCTGCCCTGGCTGCGGGAACGCAAGCTCCCGGTCATGGCCTATTCGCCGGTCGAGCAGGGCAGGCTGATGAAGGACGCAAGGCTCGCCGGCTTCGCGCGCCGCCACGGCATGACCGCGGCGCAGGCCGCGCTCGCCTGGCTGCTCGCGCAGGAGGGCGTGATCGTGATCCCGAAGACCGGCAACCTCGGGCGCCTGAAGGAAAATCTCGGCGCCCTGGAGCGCGGGCTTTCGGCGGCGCAGCTGGCCGAGCTGGACCGCCTCTTTCCGCCGCCGGCCGGCCCGCAAGCCCTCGAAATGCTCTGACTTGGAATTCCTCTTCGTCATCGCGGTAGGCCTGGTCGCCGGCACGCTGAGCGGCATCGTCGGCTTCGGCTCGTCGATCATGCTGATGCCGGTGCTGGTGATCGCCTTCGGCCCGCTGCAGGCGGTGCCGATCATGGCGATCGCCGCGATCATGGCCAACCTGTCGCGCGTCATCGCCTGGTGGCGCGACGTCAACTGGCGCGCGGTCGGCGCCTATTCCGCGACCGGCGCGCCGTTCGCCGCGCTCGGCGCCGCGACGCTGCTGGTGCTGCCGGTGCGCCTCATCGAAGCGGCTCTGGGGGTGTTCTTCATCGCCATGATCGGCGTGCGGCGCTGGATGTCAGCGCACCACCACAGGCTGCACCTCGTGCATCTCGCGCTGCTCGGCGTGCCGATCGGCTACCTCACCGGCATCGTCGTCTCGACCGGGCCGATGACAGCGCCGATTTTCCTCGCCGCCGGGTTGGTGAAGGGCGCATTCCTGTCGAGCGAGGCGGCTTCTTCGCTGCTGGTCTACCTTGCCAAAGTCGCCGTGTTCCGCAACTTCGGCGCGCTGCCGCTGGACATCCTCGTCAAGGGCCTGATCACCGGCTCGACGCTGATGGCCGGCGCCTTCATCGCCAAGCGCTTCGTGCTGAAAATGGGCCCGGAGCGCTTCCGCCTGCTGATGGATGGACTGATGCTGATGTCGGGACTGACCTTGCTGGGCGCCGCGGTCTTCTGAGTTAAAGTCGCGGCATGAGCGATCCCATTCCCATCACCGGGCGCGGCTACTGCTACGAGGACCTGAAGGTCGGCTTCCGCTTCCGCACCCACCGCCGCACCATCGCCGAGTCGGACCTGGCGAGCTTCATCAACCTGACCTGGCTGACCGAGGAACTGTTCGCCGTGGTGGAAAAATCCGGAGACGACTCGTCCCGCGCCATTGCGGGCCGGCCGGTGCCCGGCGCGCTGGTCTATTCCTTCGCCGAAGGCCTGCTGCTGCCGACCATGCAGGACACCGGGCTCGCGTTCCTGAACGCGACCGTGGACGTCAAGGCGCCGACCGTGGTCGGCGACACGATCCACGTCGAGTCCGAGGTCACCGAGGCGCGCCTGACCTCGAAAGGCGACCGCGGCCTGGTGCGCTTCGCCAACAAGGTCGTCAACCAGAGAGGCGAGGCCGTGCTCGAATACAACCCCCTGCGGATGCTGAAAAGAAAATGATCGATCACGTCGACCACATCGTTCTCACGACCCGGGACCTGGCGGGCTGCCTGACGTTCTATTGCGACGTCCTGGGCATGAAGCACGAGACCTTCAAGACGCCGACCGAGACCCGCATTGCGCTCAAGTTCGGCAACCAGAAGATCAACGTGCACGAGTGGGGCAGGGAATTCACGCCGCGCGCGCACGTCGCCGCGCCTGGCACGCTGGATTTGTGCTTTATCGCCTCAGTGCCCCTGGAAAAGGTAATCGAGAATCTGGAAAAGAACAAAATCAAGATCATCGAAGGCCCGGTCATGAAGACCGGCGCCACCTCGAAAATCCGCTCCGTCTACGTGCGCGACCCCGATCTCAACCTGGTCGAAATCTCGGTGCCCGCCTAGGCCCGCGCCTTCGCCTGCACGTCCTCCTCGGAATCGGCGAAGCGTTCGGCGATCTGGTGGAATTCATCCTCGATGGCGAGGAAGGCGTCCACCATCACCGGGTCGAAGTGCTTGTCGCGGCCCTCGCGGATGATGGCGACCGCCTTGTCGCGCGGGAACGGCGGCTTGTAGACGCGGCGCGAGATCAGCGCGTCGTAGACGTCGGCCACCGCCATCAGCCGCGCCGCCACCGGGATCGATTCGCCGGCCAGCCTGTCCGGGTAGCCCGAGCCGTCCCATTTCTCCTGGTGGTAGTGCGCGATCTCGCGCGCCAGGCGCAGGAAGGTGCTGGGCGCGTCGATCAGCTTCTCGGCCGCGGCGATGGCGTCGCGCCCGAGCACGGTGTGGCTCTTCATGATCTCGAACTCTTCCGGCGTGAGCTTGCCGGGCTTGAGCAGGATCGCGTCCGGGACGCCGACCTTGCCGATGTCGTGCAACGGCGCGGACTTGTAGAGCATCTCGACCATCTCGTCCGTCAGCAGCGCGGCGAACTTCGGGTGCTTCTGCAGCTGCTTGGCGAGCGCGCGCACGTAGTTCTGCGTGCGGCGGATGTGGTTGCCGGTCTCGTTGTCACGCGTCTCGGCGAGCGAGGCCATCGCCATGATGGTGACGTCCTGAACCACCTGCACTTCGCGGGTGCGCTTCTCCACCTCGGTCTGCAGGTAGGCGTTCTTGTCGCGCAGGAAATCGGCTGCGGCCTTCAGCGTCAGCTGCGTCTTCACGCGCGCCATCACGATCGGCGGCGAGATCGGCTTGGTGATGTAGTCCACCGCGCCGACGTCGAAGCCCTTCTGCTCGTCCTCCACCTCGGTCTTGGCGGTGAGGAAGATCACCGGCATCCCCGCGGTGGCGGCGTCGGCCTTCAGGCGGCGGCAGATCTCGTAGCCGTCCATGCCCGGCATCATGATGTCGAGCAGGATCAGGTCGGGCCGCGGCTCGGCGGCGGCGATCTTCAGCGCCCGCTCGCCGGTATTGGCGATCTTGGTCCGGTAGGTATCCTTCAGCAGCGCGTTCATCACCGTCAGGTTCTCGGCCGTGTCGTCCACGATGAGGACGGTTGGCTTGCTGACGAAATCGAGGGTGCTCATGGTTGCTTCGTCTCCAGCGTGATGCCGCGCGCGGCGGCGGCCTGGCTCAGGCTCCCGAGCGCCGCTTCGAAATCGAAGCCGGCGACGGCCTTCTCGAACGCAGCATAACCGCCGTCGGCGAAGATGGGGCGAATCGCCGCGCCGTTCTCCATCAGGTAATCCATCGCCTCGCCGTCGCCGTCGGCGAGCAGCGCGGCGATGCGCGCGCCGTGAGTGGCAGATACGGCGGCCGTGGCGGCGGGGTCGGCGCCCGCCGCGGTGCCCGCCACCGGCGCCTCCGCGCCCAGCGCATCGGCCAGCGCCGCCACCGCCTGGGCCGCTTCGGCCTCGAATTTCGATACCGCGGACTTGATGCCGACGCCGGAGGCCACCGCCTTTTCCAGCACCCCTGCCGCGGTCTGCACGGCAGCCAGGCCGATGTTGCCGGCGACGCCCTTCACGGTGTGCGCGATGCGTTCCGCCGTCGCGCGGTCTCCGGCGGACAGCGCGGCGGCGACGCGCGCTCCGGCATCGGCCTGCTTGTCGGCGAACTGGCGCAGCAGGCTCAGGTAGAGCTTGCGGTTGCCTGCCACTCGTCTCAGGCCGGCGGCGGCGTCCAGCCCGGCGATTTCCGGCAGTCTCTCCTCATCGCGGCTCGCCGCCGGGGCGGCCGCGCGCGCGGCCTGCGGGGCAGGGTGCAGCCAGCGCGCGAGCGTCCGGAACAGCGCGTTCGGATCGATGGGTTTCGAAATGTGGTCCACCATGCCGGCGGCGATGCACTTGTCGCGTTCTTCCGCCATCGCGTGCGCGGTCATCGCGATGATCGGCAATTTCGCGTAGCGCGCGTCGGCGCGGATGCGGCGCGTCGCCTCCATGCCGTCCATCTCCGGCATCTGCAGGTCCATCAGCACGACATCGTAGGCTGCGCCCGCCGCCGCGAGTTTTTCCACCGCCTCGCGGCCGTTGCCGGCGACCGTCACGGCCGCGCCGGCGCTCTCCAGCAGTTCCACCGCGATCTGCTGGTTGATCTCGTTGTCTTCGGCGAGCAGCAGGCGCGCACCGTCCAGGCGCGGACCGTCGCTGCGCGACGCCGAGGCGGCGGAATCGAGCGCAATCGCGCCGGGGCCCGGCGCGAACATCCCGACCAGCGCGTCGACGAGCGTCGACCGGCTCACGGGCTTCACGAGGAAGGCCTCGATGCCGGCGAGGCCCGAGTCGTCGCGCAGTTCCGCGCGGCCGAACGCGGTCACCATGACGGTGCGCGGCGGCCGGTTTTCCTCTTGCAGGCGGCGCGCCACCTCGAGGCCGTCCATGCCGGGCATTTTCCAGTCGATGAAGGCGATCCCGTAGGGCTCGCCCGCCGCGGCGGCGGCGCGCACGGATTCGAGCGCCGCCGGTCCCGAGGCGGCCTCGTCCGCGCGGAAGCCGAGCCCGCGCAGCATCTCGGACAGGATTTCGCGCGCCGCCGCGTTGTCGTCGGCAACCAGCACGCGCATGCCGTTCAGGTCCGCCGGCAGGACCTTGCTGCGCGCCGCCTGTTCGTCGCCGGCGCCGAACCACGCCGTGAAGGAGAAGGTGCTGCCCTTGCCCGGGTCGGATTCGACCTGGATGGTGCCGCCCATCAGCTCGACCAGCCGCCTGGATATCGCCAGGCCCAGGCCGGTGCCGCCGTACTTGCGCGTGGTGGAGCCGTCGGCCTGGGTGAACGCCTGGAACAGCTTGCCGGCCTGCTCGCGCGTCATGCCGATGCCGGTGTCGCGCACGTCGACCCGCAGCTGCACCTTGTCGCCGGTGCGGGCAAGCTGGCGCACTGCGACCGCGATCTGGCCGCGTTCGGTGAACTTGACAGCGTTGTTGACCAGGTTGACGAGGATCTGGCCGAGGCGCAGCGGGTCACCGGCGAGCGCCTGCGGAACTCCGGGCGCGGTGTCGAACAGCAGCTCGATGCCCTTGTCGTAGGCCTTCTGCGCGACCAGCGAGGAGACGTTGTCCAGCACGTCGTCGAGCCGGAACCCGACCTGCTCGATGTCGAGCTTGCCGGCCTCCACCTTCGAGAAGTCGAGGATGTCGTTGATGATACCGAGCAGCGAGGTGCCGGCATTGTGGATTTTGCCGACGTAGTCGCGTTGCTTCGGGTTGAGATCGGTCTTGAGCGCAAGGTGCGACAGGCCGATGATGGCGTTCATCGGCGTGCGGATCTCGTGGCTCATGTTGGCGAGGAACATCGACTTCGCCTGCGTCGCTTCCTCGGCGATCTGCTTGGCCGCGCGCAGCGCCTCGGCGGCCGCGTGCTCCTCGCTGATGTCCTCGAGCATCCACACGTTGCCCCTGGACGGATCCTTCGGGTCGACCGCGCGGCCGGCGAAGCGGCACCAGAACTTGCCGCCATCCATGCGCGTCAGCAGTTTTTCGCGCCGGTGGGTTTCGCCGCGCGCGAGCCGCGCCAGCGCACCGGGAACGGTGTTTTCTCCGGTCGTGCTGAATAGCATCTGGACCGTGGCGCCGCGCAGGCCGCCCGGTTCGCAGCCGAACATTTCGTCCGCTCGCGCGTTGCTGCGCTCGACCAGGCCGGCGCGCGTCAGCGCGATGCCGATGCTCGCCGACTTGAATATCGCGTCCATTTCGCCGTGCGCCGCGCGCAGCGCCTGCTCGGACTGCTTGCGCGCCGTGATGTCCTCGTAGAGGGCGACGATGCCGCGGCTCGCTTCCTGGCCCGCGAGCGGCGCCGCGGTGACGCGGCACCAGAAGGCCGAATTGTCTTTGCGCCGCAGCCGCACCTCGTAGGCGTGCGAGTTGCCGCGCTGGGTCGCCGAGTAGACCTGCGCGCCCACCGCTTCGTAGTCCGCATCCGAATGGAACAGCGCGCGCGCGTCCTGGCCGACGTATTCGCCCTGGCCGTAGCCGAAGATGCGCTCGAAGCTGGGGCTGCTGACGAGGCAGCGGCGATTCTGGAACACCGCGATGCCGTAGGGAGACGCGGCGAAGATGGCGGTCTGCCGCTCGAGCGCCTCCTTGAGCGCGCGCTCCGCCGCGCGCCGCTCGGTGATGTCCTCGACGATCCAGATGGTGGCGAAGCGGAAGCCCGGGACAGCGATCGCGCGCGCGATCGTATGGCCGAGGAAAGTGCTGCCGTCGCGGCGCACGCCCTGCCACTCGATGTCGAGCTGCCGCCCGTCGCGCAGCACCGGCAGCGCCGCGGCCTGGAAACGGTCGAATTCGCTCCGGCTCGGAAACAGGATCGCGCTGTCGGCGCCGGCCAGCGCGGCCGGATCGTCGTAGCCGAAGATCTCGGCGAACCTCGGGTTGACGCGCAGGATGCGCCCGTCGCCGGAGAACAGGATGCCCGCCTGGACGTTCTCCAGCAGCAGCTTCTGCTCCTCGGCGAGGCTGCGGATGCGCTCGGCGGCTTCCTTGCGTTCGGTGATGTCCTCGACCCAGGTCGCGATCAGCTTCTCGCCGCGGATCTCGACGTAGGTCGAGTTCTGCAGGCCCCAGAACTCGGTGCCGTCCTTGCGGCGCCCGCGTATTTCGAAATTGCGCACCTGCCCGTGGTGGTCGAGTTCCTCGACCAGCCGCTCGCGCTCGCGCGGGTCGGTGTAAAGCTGGGACACCGGGAGCGCGCGCATCTCGTCGGCCGAGTAGCCGGAGATCTGTTCCGCGCGAGGACTGACGTGGCGGATCTCGCCGTCGCGCGAGCGCAGGATCAGGCCGAGGACGCTCGAGTCCATCAGCACGCGGGCGAAGTTCTCGCGCTCGGCCAGTTCCCGCGTCCGGGCCTCGACCTTGGCTTCCAGGCCGCGCGTCGCGTCGAGCAGCATCAGGCGCATGTGTTCCTGGGCGTCGACGAGTTTCGCGATCTCGCGCAGGCGGGTCTGCACGCGCACCGGCTCGTCGAGCTGCAAGGCGCCGATACGATCGCTCTCGGTGATCAGGGAATCCATGACGGACGCGAAGCGCGCCGAGAACCGCCGCCCGACCAGGTAGGCGAGCAGGAGGACGAGCAGCATCACCGCCGCGATCGCCGCGGCGTCCCAGGCCGTGCCGAGCGCGAAGTCGCCGCGCGGGGCGACCGTGCCGATCACCAGCTGCTGGTCGCGCAGCGCGAAGGGCCGGAAGCGCCCGATCCAAGGGTCGCCTTCCACGGAGAAGAATTCCGCCCGGCCCGCGGGCCGGCCCTCGCCGTCCCATTGCGCGTAGGCGGCCGAGAGCATCGTGAATCCCGCCTCCTGCGGCGATTTCAGCAGGCGCTGCCGGATATCCTCCTCGGACCGGACCAGCGGGTGGCGCGGCACGCCCAGCAGCTTGCCGTCCGCGGTGAGGATCGCCGTGCGCCCGTGCTCGCCGACCGCGACCCGCGAGGTGTAGCGCGAAAGATCCAGCAGCAGCACGTCGAGGCCGATGACCTGCTTGGCGCCGGTATTGCGGTCGGTCCAGCGCGCCGCCGCGGTGATGCCGGGCTCCTTTCTGTCGAAAAACAGGTACGGTTCGGTCCAGTAGAGCGCGTCCTCCCGCGCCTTGGCGGACGCGCCCTGGAACCACGGCCGCGTGCGCGGATCGTAGCGCTCGCGCGCCACCCACTCCTCCCTTGCGAACCCGCCTTCTTCACCCAGGTGGATCCAATGCTGCTGCTGGCCGAGCTTTTCGGGGTCCGACTCGCGCAGCAGCCAGCCGCCCCCCTCGTCGCGGCCGAACTGCAGCGCCTGGCCCTGTCCGTTGGCGATCAGGACCTGCGATATCTGCGGCTGGCTGCGCAGCACCGGGATCATCATGGCGGCGACGTCCTGCGGCCGGCCCATCTGCACGAGGCCGCTGCGGCCCCACTCCCGCGCAGTGGCGAGCACGCTCTCGATCTGCCCTATCAGGGCGCGCGCATTGCCCTCGACCCGGTCGGCGGCGCTTCCCATCTCGATGCGGGCGATCTCGTCCTGCGCCGGGCGCAGCACGATCAGCCAGGCGGCGAAGCAGAACACCACGAACGAGAACACGACGATGCCGACGATCCGCGTGACCAGGTACCGCCGGATCGACGGCAGCGATGCGCGCGGCGGCGCGGACGCAAGGGACGGATCGGTCACTGGGGCGGGCTCTCCCGGCTGCAGTCTACTCCCGCAGCTCGCTGCGCACGCCCTGGGCGGCGAGGGCTTCGACGAGAGCCTGCGTGTGCGCCCGGTCGCGCGTCTCGATCATGAACTCGACCTCGGGCGATTTGACCGACACCGCGCCGAACACGCGCCGGTGCTGCACTTCGATGATGTTGCCGCCCGCGTCGCCGATCATCGCCGCGACCTTGGCCAGGCTGCCCGCGACGTCGGGCAGCGTCACGCACAGCCGCACCAGGCGCCCGTCGCGCGCCAGGCCGCGCAGCAGGACGGAGGCGAGCAGGCGCGAATCGATGTTGCCGCCGGTGACCACGATGCCGACGCGCTTGCCGGCGAAGCGGGCGGGGTGATCCAGCAGTGCCGCCAGCCCCGCGGCGCCCGCGCCTTCGGCGACCGTCTTTTCGATCTCGATCAGGGAAGCGATCGCTCGCTCGATGGTTTCCTCTTCCGCCAGGAGCACTTCCACGCCGAAAGAGGAAAGTATCGAGAACGCCAGGTCGCCGACGTCCCGGACCGCGAGCCCCTCCGCGATGGTGTCGCCGCCGACGTCCACCGCCGCGCCGTTCAACCGCTGGTGCATGGCGCAGTAGTTTTTCGATTCGACGCCGGTGACCTCGAGCCGCGGCTTGAGCGCTTTCGCCGCGGTCGCCATGCCGGCGATCAGGCCGCCGCCGCCGACCGGCACCACCAGGACCTCGAGCTGCGGCGCCTGCTCGAGCATTTCCAGCGCCACCGTGCCCTGGCCGGCGACGATCGCCGGGTCGTCGTAGGGATGGATGAACGTAAGGCCCTCGCGCGACTCGAGTTCGTGCGCGTGGCGCGCGGCGTCCGCGAGCGTGTCGCCCTCCAGGACCACTTCGGCGCCCAGCACCTGCGTGCTGCGCAGCTTGGTGTTCGGCGTGCCGCGCGGCATCACGATCACCGCGCGCGCGCCGAGCCGCGTCGCGTGGTAGGCGACGCCCTGCGCATGGTTGCCCGCGCTCATGGCAATGACCCCGCGCTTGAGCGAAGCGGCGTCGAGCGACAGCAGCTTGTTGAGCGCGCCGCGCTCCTTGAACGAGGCGGTGAACTGCAGGTTCTCGAACTTGAGCCAGACCTCGGCGCCGGTGAGCTGCGACAGCGTGCGACTGTGCAGGCAAGGCGTGCGCTCGACCGCGCCGGCGATTCGCTGCGCCGCAGCGCGGATGTCCTCGAGGGAAACGGCCATGCGGCAGTCTAGCGCCGATATACTGCCGGCATGAAGCAGGTGATCATCATCGGCGGCGGCATCGGCGGGCTGACGCTGGCGCTGTCGCTGCACCAGGCCGGCATCGCCTGCAAGGTCTTCGAAGCGGCGCCGCAAATCAAGCCGCTCGGCGTCGGCATCAACCTGCTGCCGCACGGCATGCGCGAATTCACCGAGCTCGGCCTTGCGGACCGCCTGGAACGCGTCGCGGTGGCTACCGCGGAGGGCTGTTTCTTCAACCGCTTCGGGCAGCTCATCTACTGCGAGCCGCGCGGGCGGCACGCCGGTTACGAGTGGCCGCAGCTGTCGATCCACCGCGCGGACCTCCATAGGGTTTTATTGGACTGTGTTTTCGAACGCCTGGGACCTGATGCGTTTTTTGCCGGAAACAAATGCGTTTCGATTTCCGAAGAACGAAACGACGTCGTGGTGAAGTTCGACAATGGTTCGGTGGCCCGGGGCAGTTGCGCCATCGGCTGCGATGGCATCCATTCGGCGGTGCGCAAGCAGTTGTTCCCGGACGAGGGGCCGCCCGGCTTCCAGGGCATCCACATGTGGCGCGGCGTCACGCGCATGAAACCCTGCCTCTCGGGCGCGAGCATGGCCTACATCGGCTGGCTGGAGGTCGGCAAGCTCGTGGTCTACCCGATCCGCCATGCGATCGACGCCGAAGGCCGGCAACTGGTCAACTGGGTCGCCGAGTTCCAGTCGCCGCGCAATGTCATGCAGGACTGGAGCCTGTCCGGCCGGCTCGAGGACTTCTACCCGACCTTCAAGGACTGGAAATTCGACTGGCTGGATTGCGCGGCGATGCTGCGCGGGGCGGACAGCATCCTCGAATACCCGATGGTGGACCGCGACCCGCTGCCGTGGTGGACGCGCGGCCGCATCACGCTGCTGGGCGACGCCGCGCACCCGATGTACCCGCGCGGTTCCAATGGCGCGGGGCAGGCGATCCTGGACGCGAGGACGCTGGCGGGCTGCCTGAAGCGGGACAAGAACGTTCCCGACGCGTTGAAAGCCTACGAAGCCGCCCGCCTGAAGGCCGTCAACGACCTGGTGCTGATGAACCGCAAGAACCCGCCGGATGCGATATTGCGCGAAGTGTGGCGGCGCAGCGGCGACCAGCCCTTCAAGCGCGTCGAGGACGTGATCAGCAACGCGGAAATCGTCGCGCTCTCGGAAAACTACAAGCGCGTCGCCGGCTTCGAGCGCGAGAGCCTCGCGCGGCGCGGTTCGCTTGTCTAGGCGCGTCGTCGCGCTGCTGCTGGCGCTCGCGGGCACGGATGCCGCGGCCGAGTGGACCGCCGTCGGCCAGGCCGACGAGATCTTCGCCGCGTTCGCGGACCGGGCGAGCATCCGCAAGAACGGCGATCTCGTGAGCATGCACGGCCTGTACGACTTCCGCCGCCAGGATTTCACCCCCGAAGGTCTCGGGCTGTTTTCCACGGTGGTACTGCGCGAATACGACTGCGCGGGCGGCAGGGTACGGCTGCTTTCGGCGATCGATTTTTCCGGGCACATGGCGGAGGGCGCCGCGGTCTCCACCGCCAGCCGGACCGGACGCTGGGAGACGGTCGTCGCCGGCGGCATCGATGACGCATTCTTGCAGGTCGCCTGCGACCGGAAATAACCCGGCGCTCCTATAATTTGCGCATGGGGGAACTGACCAGTCTCGGACGCTACCAGCTCAAGCGCGTGCTCGGGCGCGGCGCGATGGGCGTGGTCTACGAGGGGCTGGATCCGTCGCTCAACCGCCGCGTCGCCGTCAAGACCATCCTGCGCAACGCGGCGATCGACGCCGAGACCGCGCAGCACTACTCCGCGCAGTTCGCGCGCGAGGCGCAGGCCGCCGGAAGGCTCAACCATCCCAACATCGTGCAGGTGCACGACTTCGCCGAGGAGGGCGAGGTCGCCTACCTGGTGATGGAGTACATCCAGGGCCGCGAATTGCGCGCCCTCTTCGAAGCGAAGGAGAGGTTCGAGCTTGCCGAGGCGGTGCGCATCATGGGTGAGCTGCTGGACGCGCTGGATTTTGCGCACGAGGCCGGCGTCATCCATCGCGACGTCAAGCCCGCCAACGTGATGCTGGACGCGCAGCGCCGCGTCAAGCTCGCCGATTTCGGCGTCGCGCGCATCCAGGACAGCGAGCGCTCCGCCGCAGGCACCATGGTCGGCACGCCCGCGTTCATGTCGCCCGAGCAGATCCAGGGCCTGAAGATCGACCGCCGCACCGACATATTCTCCGCTGGCACGCTGCTCTACCAACTGCTGACCGGCGAGCAGCCGTTTACCGGCCAGGGTGCATGGACGGTGGCGAAAAAGATCATGCAGGACGATCCGCCGCTGCCCTCGTCGTTGGTGAAGAGCGTCTCGCCGGTATTCGACGGGATCGTCAACAAGGCGCTGGCGAAGGACCCCGCGCAGCGTTACGCAAGCGCAAGGGAATTCGCCGCAGCCTTGCGCGCCACGCTGGCCCCGGCGCAGCAGACTTCGCCGCCGGCGACGCCCGCACTGCAGATGCCCAAGGCCAAGGCGCGGCCCGAAACGGCGGCTTCCGAGGCGGAGGTCGAGTTCTGGCGCTCGATCCAGAACAGCACCGATCCGGACGAGCTGGCGTTCTACCTCGAGCAATTCCCGGAAGGCACCTACGCGCCGCTCGCGCGCCACAAGATCAGCAAGCTCAGGGAGCCGATCGAGGCGGCGCGCAAGGCGGCCGAAGAAGCGGCGGCGCGCGCAGCCGCCGAGGCGAGAGCGAAGCAGGAGGCCGAAGAGCAGGCGCGGCGCGAAGCGCAGGAACGCGCCAGGATCGAAGCGCAGGAGCGCGCCAGGGCCGTAGCGCGGGAAAAGGCGAAGCGCGAAGCCGAGGAAAAAGCCCGGCGCGAGGCGCTCGAGCGGGCGCAGCGCGTCGCGGAGGAGAAGGCCAGGTTCGAGGCCGCCGAGAAAGCGCAACGCGAAGCCGCGGAGAAGGCGAAGCGGGAGGCGGCCGAAAAGGCGAAGCGCGAAGCGGATGAGAAGGCGCGACAGGCCGCGGCACTCGCGCGCCTGAAGCAGCAGGAAGAAGCCGCGGCGCGCTCGAAGGCCGTCGTCGATGAAGACGCGACCGTGGCGATCGGCCAGGCCCGCCTTGCTTCGCAGCCGCCCGCCCCCATGCCGCCCCAGGCGCCGAAGAAATCCTCTTTCGCGATTCCCGCGGCGATCGGCGGATTGGTGCTTGTCGGCGGCGTTGCCGCCTACCTGGTGACCCGCGGCCCCGCGCCGGCACCGGTATCCGCGCCTGCGCCCGCGGCCGAAATTGCGCCGCCCAGGCCTGCGGCGGCGCCTGCCGCTCCGGCGGTCGATGCCGAAAAAATCCGCCGAGACACCGAGGAGCGCGTACGCAAGGAATTTGCCGAGAAAGCCGCATTGGAGAAGGCGGCGATGGAGAAGGCGCTATCGGAAAAGGTTCGCGCCGAAAAAGCGGCTGCCGAAAAAGCGGCGCAGGCGAGGAATTCTGCCGAGAAGGCGGCGGCGGAGAAAGCGGCGGCCGCGGCGGCGGCCGAGAAAGCCGCGGTCGAGAAAGCGAACGCCGAGCGCGCCGCGGCCGAGAAAGCGGCGACGGACAAAGCGGCCGCGGAGAAGGCAGCCGCTGACAAGGCTGCAGCGGAAAAATTGGCGGCCGACAAGGCCGCCGCGGACAAAGCCGCGGCCGAGAAAGCGGCCGCTGCAGCCCAGGCTGAGAACCAGCTTGCCCAGTTCATCCAGCGGCACGGGCGCGACAACGTCGTGGCGAAGGAACCCCCGTTTGTTCAAGGAGCATTGATGCCGGGCCAGACGGTTTACGTCAACGACGGCTCCTGCGGGCCCGGCAAAATCCACCAGGTCACCGGCGGCAACCAGTCGCGACCGAGAATGCGTCGCTGCGTCCCGCTGACGGACTAGCGGCCGGCGCGCGCCAGCGTGGCGCGCGCCTGGTCCACCACCGGCGCATCGATCATGCGGCCGTGCAATGCGAACGCTCCGCGACCTTCGCGCACCGCCGCTTCGAAAGCGGCGACGATTTCCCCGGCCAGCGCGATCTCGGCCTCGGTCGGCGAGTAGGCGCGGTTAGCCGCCGCCACCTGCTTGGGATGGATGCAGGTGCAGCCGGTGTAGCCCATCGCCTTGGCCCGCGCCAGCAGGCGCGCGTAGGCATCCATGTCGGCGATCTCCGAGACCGGCCCGGGCAGTCCGAAGGCGGCGAGGCCGCGGGCACGCGCGGCGACGGCGATCATCTGCGCAGGCCAGTCGAGCGCGGCCTTGTCCGAGGCGACGCCGAGCAGCCCGCAATAGTCCTCGCTGCCGAACGCGAGGCCTGCGAGGCGGGTTCCGGCCCGCGAGATCGCGGCCGCATCGAGCACCGCGGCGGGCGATTCCAGCATCGCCACCAGCTTCGCCGCGCTTCCTGAAAGCAGGTATTCGGCCGCGATGACGTGCTCGGGGTTTTCGACCTTGGGCAGGAACACCGCGGCGACCGGCGACTTCGCCGCTGCCTTCAGGTCCTCCGCAAGCAGTTCGGCGGAGGAGTTGACGCGCACCATGACGGTGGCACCGAGCGATGCCAGGCGCCGCGCCGTGTCCGGCAGGCGCGCCCGCGCTGCCGGCTTCTGCGCCGGCGGCACCGAATCCTCGAGGTCGAGCAGCAGCGCATCCGCGGCGCGCTCGTGGGCCTTGCCGATGAAGCGCTCGTCGGCGAGCGGCACGAAGAGGGCCGAACGCAGTCGCTGCAGGGGGTTAGGGGCGATTTCCATGGGGAGATTCGATATTAATTGAAAGGAAACGTGCGATAAGTCCAAGCTGTCATCCTGGCAAGTATCGCGTTCAATGCCCGGATTGCAATGGGTTTATTCCCCTCGACGCATGCATGTGGATAGGCCGCTATGACCAAAATGGGCACATTTTGAGGAGTGTTATCGGGCTATTCTGGCGCGTCGTCTTTCCAACGAAACGGAGAAGTGAATGACCAAGCTGCAGAAGGGCTTTACGCTGATCGAACTGATGATCGTGGTCGCGATCATCGGCATCCTGGCGGCAGTCGCCATCCCGGCGTACCAGGACTACATCGCACGCGCGCAGACGTCGGAAGCCGTGCAGCTGAGCGCCGGCGGCAAG
>DATJYN010000120.1:0-10325 GCA_035499575.1 Burkholderiales bacterium
CGACGATGGAGACTTTCACGCCGGGTTTCCTTCCGGCACGACCGCAGTGGTCTCGATCTCGACCCTGGCCGCGTCCTCCATCAGCGCGCCCACCTGCACCACTGCCATCGCCGGGTAATGCCGGCCGATCAGCTCTCGCCACGCGGCGCCGACTTCCTTGATGGCGCCGAGGTATTCCTGCTTGTCGACCACGTACCAGGTCATGCGCGCGATGTGCTCGGGTTTCGCGCCCGCCTCGGCAAGCACGGCCAGAGTGTTTTTCAGGGTCTGGCGAAACTGGCCGGCAAAGTCCAGCGCCTGCCACTTGCCTTCGCCCGTCCAGCCGACTTGTCCGGCGACGAACACCAGCTTCCCGGTAGCGGAAATTCCGTTCGAAAAACCCCTCGGCTTCGCCCACCCGGGCGGCTGCAGTATCTGCATCATGACGGCGTCCTCAGCTTGAAGCGCTGCAATTTGCCGGTCTCGGTGCGCGGCAGCGCGGCCACGAACTCGATTTTGCGAGGGTATTTGTAGGGAGCGATGCTGCGCTTCACGTGCTCCTGCAGCTCTTTTTTCATTTCTTCATTTGAAGAAAAATCTTTCTTCAAAACAACAAAAGCCTGGACAATCATGCCGCGCTCCTCGTCGGGCGCGCCGATCACGCCGCATTCGGCCACCGCCGGGTGCGACAGCAGCGCGCCCTCGACCTCCGGGCCGGCGATGTTGTAGCCGGCGGAGATGATCATGTCGTCGGTGCGCGCCTGGTAGTGGAAGTAGCCGTCCATGTCCATCACGTAGGCATCGCCCGTCAGGTTCCAGCCGTTCCGGACGTAGTTTTTCTGGCGCTCGTCGGCGAGGTAGCGGCAGCCGGTCGGCCCCTGCACCGCCAGGCGGCCGATCTGGCCCGGCGCGCAGCGCGCGCCGTTCTCGTCCAGCACCGTGGCGGTATAGCCGGGAATGGCGTGGCCGGTGGCGCCGTACTTGACGTGTTCCGGCGCATGCGAAATGAAGATGTGGATCATCTCGGTGGAGCCGATGCCGTCGATGATCTCGATGCCGCTCGCCTCGCGGAACAGCTTGCGCGTCGCGTCCGGCAGCGCTTCACCCGCCGAGACGCATTTCTTCAGGGACGAGAGATCGTAGTTCTTCCACAAACCCGCGAGCGCGCGGTACATGGTCGGCGCGGTGAACAGGATCGTCGCCTTGAACTTCTGGATGGATTCGAGCAGCGACTCAGGTGTAAATTTTTCCACCAGCGCGGTGCTGGCGCCGAAGCGCAGCGGGAAGCACAACAGCCCGCCCAGGCCGAAGGTGAAGGCAAGCGGCGGCGAGCCGATGAAGATGTCGTCCCGCGTCGGCTTCAGGCAGGAGCGCGGGAAGCAATCGCACATCGCGATCACGTCGCGGTGGAAATGCATCGTGCCCTTGGGCTTGCCGGTGGTGCCGGAAGTAAAGGCGATCACGGCGACGTCTTCCGCCGAGGTGTCGACGTTCTTGAATGTGGCAGGTTGTTTTTCGCATTTTTTATCCAGAGAATTTTCTTCGTCTGAATACCAGAAACCAACCCTCGTCAAGGAAGGACAGGAGGGCAAAGACAGCTTCAATTCGCCTTCGAGGCGCTTGTCGCAGAGCGCGTGCGTGATTTCCGCCTTGTTGACGATTTCGGTCAGTTCCTTCGCGCGCAGCAACGGCATGGTGCCGACGCAGATGCCGCCCGCCTTGAACACCGCGAACCAGCTGGCGGCCATCATGGGATTGTTGGGGCCGCGAAGCAGCACGCGGTTGCCGGGCTTGAGGCCCATGTCGCGCACCAGCACGTTGGCGATGCGGTTGGCCTGCGCGAGCAGCTGTGCATAGGTGCACTTGCCGTCGGGTGCGCGGATCGCAATGCGCCCGCCGTGGCCGGCGGCCACCATGTCGTCGAGCAGCACGCTCGCGCAGTTCATCCGCTCCGGGTACTGCAGTTCGGGCAGGTCGAAGCGGAATTCCGGCCATTGCTCGCGCGGCGGCAGGTTGTCGCGGGCAAATCTGTCGACGTGGGCGGACTTCATCTCAGTCGCCTTCAAAGAGCGGCTTTCTCTTTGCCGCGAAAGCCTCGAAGGCGCGCCGGAAGTCGTTCGTCTGCATGCAGATCGCCTGCGCCTGGGCTTCCATCTCGATGGCTTCGTCCACGCCGGCGTTCCATTCCTGGTGCAGCATCTTCTTGGTCATGCTGTGCGCGAAGCTGGGTCCGGCGGCGAGTTCCTTCGCCGTTTGAATTGAAAGTTCCAATACTTGATCGCTCAAGCGATTGAAGAATCCCCAGGCGAGGCCCTCTTCGGCGGACATCGAGCGCCCGCTGTAAAGCAGGTCGGAGGCGCGGCCCTGGCCGATGATGCGCGGCAGGATCGTGCAGGCGCCCATGTCGCAGCCGGCCAGGCCGACGCGGGTGAACAGGAACGCCACCTTGGCGTCCGGCGCGCCGTAGCGCAGGTCCGCGGCCATCGCGACGATCGCCCCCGCGCCCGCGCAGACGCCGTCGACCGCGGCGACCACCGGCTGCGGGCAGTGCCGTATTGCCTTCACCAGGTCCCCGGTCATGCGCGTGAACTCCAGCAGCGCCGGCATCTTCATCTTCGTCAGCGGGCCGATGATTTCGTGCACGTCGCCGCCCGAGCAGAAATTGCCCCCTGCGCCGGAAATGACGACTGCTTTGATTTTTTCCTCGAATTTGAGCCTCAGGAACAAATCGCGCAGCTCCGCATACGATTCGAACGTCAGGGGGTTCTTGCGCTCCGGGCGGTTCAGCGTGATCACGCCGACCCCGCCTTCGGCCTTCCAGAGGAAATGCTTCGCCTCGATCATGAGCCTGCCTCCATGGTGACCTGCTTCACCCGGCCGAGCAGCTTGTAGAGCTCCGCATGCTCCTTGCGCGACAGCCCGGCCAGCAACTCGACGATCCATTCCTCCTGGGTGCGCGCCATCTCGGCGAACGCCTTGCGGCCGGCTCGCGTCAGGCGCACGCGGTAGGCGCGCCGGTCGGCAGGTTCGGATGCGCGCTCGACCAGGCCGTCCTTCTCCAGCGGGTCGACGATGCCGGTGACGTTGCCGCCGGTGACCATCAGGTGGCGCGACAGCTCGTTCATTTTCAGCCCCTCGGGGTAGCGCCAGAGCTGCGACATCAGGTCGAAGCGCGGCAGCGTGGTATCGAAGCGCTCGCGCAGCCTCGCGCGCACCCGGCGCTCGATCAGCTGGGTGCACGTAAACAGGCGCAGCCAGAGCCGCAGCGCGCGGTGGTCGTCGATGCGGGATGCGGTTTCCCGGTCCATGTTGAATACTAGAGACTCGAATAGATTAGGCCTAAAGTATCTTGACTGCCGCAAATATGCAAGGCCCGCGCCCCAGCGTCAGGCAAGCCGCAGCATGACCGCCCTCGCCGCGCCCTGCACCGCCACCGCCGCGGTAATGGCGACGACGAAGGTGGCGGCGATACCCAAGCGCTCCAGCAGCAGCGCGACGCTTAGGCAGTAGACGATGAAGGAATAGAAGCCGCCGATCATCGAGCGCAGCAGCGCGACCACGAAACCGGGGCCGTTCGCGCGCTGCGAGAATGTCGCCAGTACGGAACTCATCACCGGGAAGGCCGCGATCAACCCGGTCCAGGCGGGCCCCACGGCTTGCGCAACCGCGGTGACGGTCAGCACCATTGCCGCACCCGCTCCCATGCGCAGCAGCAGTTCCTGCGCCGGCAGGGCGTGCCCGCCCCACTGCGCCTGCGCGCGGGGAAACAAGCGCGGGGCGGCAAGCAGGGTAAGCAACGCGGCGGCAAGCGCGCCCAGCGACGACAGCGGCAGCTGGTTGAGCAGCACCCCCGCAGCCGTCCATGACGCCAGAGCGCAAAGCCAGGACCAAAACCAGTGCAGCCGCCTGCAGGCCCATGCATACGTGATGCCGAAGCTGACGGCGCAGAACACCGAGGCGAGCGACCCGACCGCCGCGTGCGCGGTGAATTCCGTGCCGCGTTCGAGCGCGAGAAACAGCAGGATCGGCCCGGTCAGCGAAGGAAATCCGGCCAGCCAGCCCGCGACGCCGGGGCCCCAGCGCCTGCCGGCCATCGAAATGAGCGCGAGCAGCGCCGGCACCACCGACAGCTTCAGCGCGAGCAGCAGCGTCAGCGTCTTTCGGGCGGGATCGACTTGATCGCCGCCGAGAACTTCGCATGCGCTACCGGATCGACCGGCCGGTGCTTCGCTTTCGTGCTGGCCGGATCCTTGCCGAGGTAGTTGTTGCCTTTCCAGTTCTTCGACGGTCGTACCGGCCGCGGCATGAAGCCGCCGCCGCAATTCGGGCAGACGTTCTGCAGCACGCGCTCGACACAATCGCCGCAGAACGTGCATTCGTACGAGCAGATCCAAGCCTCCGGCGACTCGGGCGGCAGCGCGCGGTTGCAGTGCTCGCAGGTCGGCCTGAGCTCAAGCATGGCCGCCCTTCAATTCCACCTCGACGAAAACGAATTCGTGGGGGTTCGGGTTGACCACGTTGTGCTCCACGCCCACCGGGCGCGCGTACGACTGGCCGAACGCGAGTGACGTCACGACTTCTCCATTCGCCGTCTCTGCCGTCAAATTCCCGGCCGTAAGCACCACCACGATGTAGTCATGCGCGTGCCGGTGCCATCCCGTTTCCGCCCCGGGCGCGAAGCGCCACTCCGTGACGATCGCACGGTCTGTTTCCTGCAGGAGCTTGGACGTGGCCTTGGGTCGCACGGGTTTTCCTCCCAGCCTAGCCCTCGTCCTTCGGCAACACCGCCTGCAGCACGACGAAACCCACCGACGTCAGCGCGATCGGCCCGGCGAGCCACAGCACCCGCAGGGCAACGGGGTCGTGCGTGAAGAAATAGGCCGCGCCGGCGCCCGCCGCAATGAGGACGGCGCCTATAGCGACGTTGCGCAGGATTCGGGAATTTTGCGATTTGGTCATGTAGCCTCTTGCCCATATTAAATCGAATCGGCGGGTAGACTTGCAGCCGGCACTCGATATCGGAGAACAACGGGGTATGGGCGTTTACAGCCTTTGGAGCTTGCTGGTGCTGGCGGCGGATGTCTGGGCGATTCTGAATGTTGCACAAAGCCCGGTTTCCAATGAGAAGAAGCTGCTCTGGATCCTCGTGGTGTTGCTGCTGCCCCTGCTTGGGGCAATCCTCTGGTATTTCCTCGGGCCGCGCGGCGGCAAGGCATAGAACAGGAGCGGAGAAACCATGTTCGAAACGACGATCGCAGGCAGCCTGCCGAAGCCCGGCTGGCTGGCGGAAACCGACAAGCTGTGGCCCGCGTGGCAGGCCCAGGGCGAGGCGCTGGCGACGGCCAAACGCGACGCTACGCTGCTCTGGCTGAAGGAACAGGAGGACGCAGGCATCGACATCGTCACCGATGGCGAGCAGTCGCGCCAGCACTTCGTGCACGGCTTCCTCGAATACGTCGAGGGCATCGACTTCGAGCACAAGGTGAAGATGGGCATCCGCAACAACCGCTACGACGCGATGGTGCCCGTCGTGGTCGGCCCCCTCAAGCTGAAGGGCCGCGTGCACCGCACCGAAGCCCTCGTGATGAGAAATCATGCAAAGGGCAAGATCAAAATCACCATGCCCGGTCCGATGACCATCGTCGACACCATCGCCGACCGGCACTACGGCGACAAGGTAAAGCTGGCGATGGCCTTTGCCGACCTGCTCAACCAGGAGGCGCGCGCGCTGGAAAAAGACGGCGTCGACACCGTCCAGTTCGACGAGCCGGCCTTCAACGTCTACATGTCGGATGTCACCAAGTGGGGCATCGCCGCGCTGCACCGCGCGATCAAGGGCCTGAAGAAGGTCAAGACCGCGGTGCACATCTGCTACGGCTACGGCATCAAGGCGAACCTCGACTGGAAGGACACGCTCGGCAGCGAATGGCGCCAGTACGAGCAGATCTTCCCGGCCCTGGCGAAGAGCAAGCTCGACCAGGTGTCGCTCGAGTGCATCCATTCCAAGGTGCCGGCCGAACTGATGAAGCTGCTCAAGGGCAAGGACGTGCTGGTCGGCGTCATCGACGTCGCGAACGACCGGATCGAAACGCCGCAGGAGGTCTTCCAGACCATCAAGACGGCGCTTAAATATGTGCCGAAGAAGCACCTCTTCCCCTGCACCAACTGCGGCATGGCGCCGATGAAGCGCGAAATCGCGGTCGCGAAACTCAAGGCGCTCGCTGCCGGCGCCGCGCTGGCGAGGAAGTACTGCCGCTGACGCCCCTGCCGCTTCCCGCGGGCATTCGTTCGCGCCAGGTCGAAGGCGTGAACGGGCTGGACATGCACGTACTGGAGGCGGGCGCCGGGCCTGACGACAGGTCCCGCCCCTGCCTGCTGTTGCTGCACGGTTTTCCGGAGCTCGCCTACAGCTGGCGCAAGGTCATGCTGCCGCTCGCCAACGCGGGCTACCACGTGATCGCGCCAGACCAGCGCGGCTACGGCCGGACGACGGGATGGGATGGACGCTATGACGGCGATCTTGCGTCATACCGGCTCACCAACCTGGTGAAAGACCAGGTGGAACTGCTCGACAAGCTCGATATCAAGACAGTGGCGGCAGTGGTCGGCCACGACTTCGGCTCGCCGGTCGCGGCCTGGTGCGCCCTGCTGCATCCGGAGATTTTCCGGTCGCTGGCGCTGATGAGCTCCCCTTTCGCAGGGCCGCCGGCGACGCCGCTGCCGCCGCCCGACCCGGTGCACGACGCGCTCGCGGCGCTGCCGCGGCCGCGCAAGCATTACCAGTGGTACTACTCGACGCGCGCGGCGGATGCCGACATGCGCGATTGCCCGCAGGGCATCCACGCCTTCCTGCGCGCCTATTACCACTCGAAGAGCGCCGACTGGAAGCAGAACCGGCCGCACGAGCTCGCCGCGTGGAGCGCACCGGAATTGGCGACGATGCCGACCTACTACATCATGGAGCTGGCGCAGGACATGGCGCAGACCGCGGCGGCCTACATGCCCACGGCAGCGGAAATCACCGCCTGCCGCTGGCTGAACGAAGATGAATTGCGCGTCTACAGCGAGGAATTCGCGCGCACCGGCTTCCAGGCCGCCTTGCAGTGGTACCGCTGCCGCACTACCGGGCGGTTCAACGACGACCTGGCGATCCATGCGGGCCGCGCGGTCGAAGTACCGGCCTGCTTCATCGCCGGCAAGAGCGACTGGGGGCCCTACCAGCGGCCGGGCGACCTCGCGAGGATGCGCAAGAGCGGCTTCGCGCAGGACCGCGGCTGCCATTTCATCGAGGGCGCGGGCCACTGGGTACAGCAGGAACAGCCCGCTGAGGTCGTGCGGCTACTGCTTGGCTTTCTCCGCCCTGAAATGGCCGATCGCCAGCGTTAGCGCGGTGGCCTGCAGCAGCGCGCAGAAGTAGAACGGCGCGCCGATGCGCCAGTCTCCCTTCGGCAGGTGCGACACCATCTGCAGCAGCGGCGCGCCGAGCACCGGCGCGATCACCGCCATCAGGCTGTTCAGGCCGCCCACCGCGCCGAGCGCCTTGCCCTGGTTATTCGGGTCCGCGGCGCTGGAAATGATGCTCTGGATCGAGGCCGCCACGGTCGCGCCGAGGATGTTGACGAAAATGATCGCGAACATCATCCAGCCGTCGGTGGCGGCACCCCACAGCAGGAAGGCCAGCATCGAGGAGGTCAGCCCGAGCACCGCCAGCCGCCGCGGGCTGAAGACCTTGAGCAGGCGCCCGAGCAGGACGCCCTGCACGATCACCGACACCACGCCGACCGCCGCGAGCGACCAGCCGTTCTCGAGCGGGCCCCAGCCGAACTTGAAGGTCGTATAGAGCACCCAGCTGGTGTAGAGCACGAATTGCGCGAGTCCGGCGCAGGCAACGACGGCCACCAGCCGTCCCACGCCCTGCAGTTGCGCGAGTCCGCGCAGCGATTTCACGGGATTGGCGGCAACCCGCCATTCGAACGCGTGCCGGCGCTCCTGCGGCAGCGATTCGGGCAGCACGAACCAGCCGTACAGCAGGTTGAGCAACGCGAGGCTGCCGGCGGCGAAGAACGGCAGGCGCAGGTCGACCGCGCCCAGCAGCCCGCCCATCACCGGGCCGAGGATGAAGCCCATGCCGAACATCGCGCCCAGCATGCCGAAGCGCCTGGCCCGCTGTTCGGGCGGCGTGATATCGGCAACGTAGGCGTTGGCGACCGACATGTTGGCCTGCATGGAGCCGCTCACCAGCCGCACCGCGATCAGCATCCAGAGCGCGGTGACCATGGCGGTGGCGAGAAAGCTGATCGCCAGCCCGCAGAAGCCGACCAGCAGCACCGGCCGGCGGCCGTAGGCGTCCGACAGCGCGCCCAGCACCGGCGAAGCGAAGAAATTCGCAAAGCCGAAGGTGAAGGTCGCCACGCCGTACCAGATCGCCTGGTCCGCCTTCGAGCCGGTGAAGCTGCCGACCAGCGCCGGCAGCACCGGAATGATCAGGCCGATCGCCACCATGTCGATCAGCGTGGCCAGCATGATGAACGGCATTGCCGCCGTGCGGTCTCTGCGCAAAAGCATGCCGAAAGGTATCAGAGCGGGAACGGCGATTCGGCCGCGACCGGGCCGACGCTATCCCAGCGCAAGCGCCATGACGCCGCAGGCGATGCAGGCCGCGCCCGCGAGCCGCAGAGCACGGTCACCCTCGCCCAGCAGCTGGCCGCCAATCAGCGCGGCGAAAAGCATCGAGACCTCCCGTGCCGGCGCCACGTGTGAAAGCGGCGCGGATTGCATCGCGTAAAGCACCAGCACGTAGCTGACGGGGCTGACGAGCGCGACCACGAAGGCGTATTTCCACTGCTGGCGCCACAGCGCCGCCAGAACAGGGCGATCGCGCAGCACCACCGGCGCCAGGACGCCGATGCGCACGAAGATGGAGAAGTAGTCGAGCAGGATCGGCGACATCGCCGCGACTTTCACTGCGTAGCCGTCCACCACCGTGTAGGCCGCGATGAACACGCCCGTCAAGGCGCCGTACGCCGCGCCACGCCGCACCATGGCGCGCTTTGCCGGTTCATATGCCGCGCGAAACAGTCCGGGACCGCCGGCGATCAGGAAGACGCCCGCCACGACCGCCGCGATGCCGGCGATGCCCGCCAGCGTCGGCCGCTCGCCGAGGAACAGGATTGCTGCGGTAGAAGACAGCAGCGGACCGGTGCCGCGTGCGAGCGGATATACCACGGTGAGGTCCGCGCTCCGATAGCCCCGCAGCAGCACGACGTAATATAGGACATGGAGGACGCCGCTCACGACGACGAAGCTCCACTCCATCGCACCCCAGTTCGGCAGAATGCGCCAGCCGAGCCAGAGGCCGACCGGCGCCCATATCAGTATGCAGAGCAGGCTGCTGAAGGCAGCGAAGCGCGCGTCGCCGCCCGCCTTCTTTGCGGCAATATTCCAGACGGCGTGGATGAGTCCGGCGAGAATGACGAGCGCAAGCGCCGAGGCAGGCATGCTGAAAGGTAGCAGACGGCGATTTTCGTCCGCTAGACTGGATCAAATGAACGATGCAATCCCGATTCCGATTCGCGTCGCGGTTCTAGGCGCGGGCGCAGTGGGCTGCTACTACGGCGGCATGCTGGCGCGCGCGGGCCATCGCGTCGTGCTGATCGGCCGCGCGCGGCACATGGACGCGATCGCCAGGGATGGGCTTCGTTTTGAAACCAGGGATTTTTCTGAAAACATAAGTATGGACACCAGCACGTCGGCCGAAGCGGTGCGCGGGGCGAAGCTGGTGCTGTTTTGCGTGAAATCCACTGACACCGAAACCGCGGCGGCGGAGATCGCACCCTACCTCGATGCGGACGCGCTGGTGGTGAATCTGCAGAACGGCGTCGACAACGCCGAGCGCATCCGATCCAAAGTGAAGAATCCCGTGATCCCGGCAGCGGTCTACGTCGCCAGCGAGATGAAGGGACCGGGACACCTGAAGCACCATGGCCGCGGGGATCTGGTGATGGGTTCTTCAAATGAAAAAATAAAGGCCTGGTTCGAAAGCGCGGGCGTGCCCGTCGCCGTCTCCGACAACATCGCAGGCGAACTCTGGGCCAAGCTGGTGCTGAACTGCGCCTACAACGCCATTTCCGCCATCGCGCAGCTCCCCTACGGGAAAATGATCCAGGGCCCGGGCGTGCGCGAACTCATGCGCGACGTGGTCGAGGAAACGCTGGCGGTTGCGAAGGCGAGCGGCGTGCCCATGGCGCCCGGCATGCTGGAGCGCACCCTGCGCCTCGCGGACTCGATGCCGACGCAGTTCTCCTCCACCGCGCAGGACCTCGCGCGCGGCAAGCCCACCGAGATCG
>DATJYN010000121.1:0-2125 GCA_035499575.1 Burkholderiales bacterium
TTCGGCTAGGTTGATCCGGCCGTCCTGCGCGCCTGCAGCGCAGTCGGACAAACGCAACAGGCCGGTTTGCGCAGGGGTGCCAACGGGCGTCTAATGATCGTGGGAGACGCCGGGACTGGCCCGGCGTCCGAGGCAAATTCGTCCCCGCAAGGGGATTCTTCAAGGGGGTCATGCCATGAGCGACATTCTGGACGCTAGGGGCCTGCGTGGTACCTGCAGGCAATATGCGGAGGTGCAGTACGAGTTCGAGCCGGCCAGCGGCACGGTCTGGGGCTGGATGAACCAGCGCGGCAATCCTTGCTTCAACCTGGGGCTGCTGAAGGACATCCGTGCCTTCGGCGGAGACCTGACCGCCAACAGCGGCCACGTCGATTTCGAGGGCGCGATGCACAAGGTGCACTACTACGTCGCCGGCTCGCGCGTGCCGCGCGTCTACAACCTGGGCGGCGACCTCGCCTTGTTCCTGCTCCTCATCCGCGCCCGCGACCGCGATGCGCTCGCGCACTACGCGAAGCTTTGCATCGACAACATACACGCACGCGTGCAGAACTATTTCTGCCCGACGCTGACCACGATTTCGCTCGTGCAGGGCGACGCGCTGGGCGGCGGATTCGAGACGGCACTCGCCTCGGACGTGGTGGTGGCCGAGGAATCGGCGATGCTGGGCCTGCCGGAGATCCTGTTCAACCTGTTCCCGGGCATGGGCGCCTACAGCTTGCTGGCGCGGCGCGCGAGCCCGCGCATCGCCGAGGAATTGATCCTCTCGGGCAAGATTCTCCCTGCGGCGAAGTTGCATGAGATGGGCATCATCGACGTCCTCGCCAAGGATGGCGAAGGTGAATCCGCCGTGCAGACCTGGATCGCGAAGAATACGCGCCGGCGCAATGGCCACCAGGCGGTGATGCAGGTGCGCAAGCAGGTCAATCCAATAACGCGCGACGAGTTGGATGCCGTCGTCGACACCTGGGTCGATTGCGCGCTGCGGCTGGAAGACCGCGACATGCGCATGATGAGCCGGGTGGTGCGCGCCCAGATGGAGCGCATGGAGGCTGCCACGGCGGCCGCCGACTCACCGGCCGTTGCCGAGGCCGGCGTGGCGATGGCGGCGGGCTGAACCCCGCAGTTCAGGTCGCGAGGCGAGAGATGAAACCGCCGTCGGAAAACAGCTGGCCGAACTGGTGAAAGTTGACCTGCGTCGAATTGATAATCGCGGCCTGCGCGGCCGGGTCGTCGATGGTCTTGAGAAGCACGTTCAACTGCGCCATGTGGTGGGCGTCCATCGTCGCATGAGAGGACAGGAACCGAAAACCCCCAGACCCGGTATCCCGTCCGATCGCGCGCGCGATGGAGTCCGCCGCCTTGCCGCCGTAGACGGAGGCAATCACTTCTAGCACGTAGAGCATCCCCAGCACCGAGCATGGATGGATGCGCTCCGCCGCGTTGTAGTTGAAGCCGATCATCGCCTGGACCGGTGCGCTGGGCGGCGTCGCCGCCACGGCGCGAACGTCGCCCCCCACCGCCGCCACGTCCTCCAGCACCCACTGCTCGTGGCCGGTTTCCTCCTGGATCCGCTCACGCAGCTCCTCCCGGATGTTGCCGAGGCTCTCGTCGCAGCGCGCTTCGGCAACCGCCATGATCGGACAGAAGTGCAGGACGATGTGATACAGGTCGTGCAGGAAAGCCCTGTACTCGGGCAGCGTCAGCCCCTTGTGCATCATCGATTTCACCCTCGGCGCATTTTCAATGCTGCGCCGGCTGGCGTCGGAGTTCTCGACGAGCGTGATGAAAAACGACATTTTTTCCCGATCCATGGCGAGTTCCAATTCTACCTTCGCGCGCGCGTAATCCGGCTTGCTGGGGGCCGTTTTATCTCTGCCGCACGGTCATTTTTATCGGACCGTCCGGGCGCAGCGTCACCGACGGGCGCGGCCGGATATTCTGGCCGGGTATCAATTCGAACTTCCACTGCTCCGCAAGCGTGGCGAGGACCAGCAGCGCCTCCTGCCAGGCGAAGCCCTCGCCGATGCAGTGCCGGTCGCCCGCGCTGAACGGAAAATAGGCGCCGCGCGGCAAACGCTGCTCCAGGTCGCCTTCCCAACGCTCGGGTTTGAAACGCTCCGGCTCA
>DATJYN010000122.1:0-7160 GCA_035499575.1 Burkholderiales bacterium
GCCGCAGCGGCGCCGGCGGCGGCGGACGCGCCGGCGGTGGCGCGGCTGCGCGCAGCGGGCGCGATCTTCGTCGGCCGCACCAACATGGTCGAGTTCGCCTTCGGCGCGGTGGGGCTCAATCCGCACTACGGAACGCCGAAGAACCCCTGGGACCGCGCGACCGGGCGCGTGCCGGGCGGCTCGTCGTCGGGCGCCGCGGTGGCCGTCGCCGACGGCATGTGCGTGATGGGCCTCGGCTCGGACACGCGCGGCTCGATACGCCAGCCGGCGGCGCTCTGCGGCATCGCCGGGTTCAAGCCGACCCAGCGGCGCGTGCCGCGCGAGGGCGCGTTCCCGCTTTCCTACACGCTCGACTCGGTCGGGCCGCTCGCGCCCTCGGTTGCGTGCTGCGCCGCCTACGACGCGGTGCTCGCGGGCGAGGCTGATGCGACCCTCGCCGAGCTGCCCGCGCGCGGCCTGCGGCTGCTGGTGCCGCTGTCCAGCGCGCTCGAGGATCTCGATCCTGAGGTCGCCCGCGCGTTCGAGGCCGCGCTCTCGGCGCTCTCGCGCGCCGGCGCCGCCGTGGCGGAGCTCAAGGTCTCCGCCTTCGACCGCCAGGCGGAGTACTTCCGGAGCGGCGGCTTCGCCGCCGCCGAGGCGTACTCGATCCACCGCGGCCGCGAGGCGCGGTTCGGGGAATACGACCCGCGCGTCGCGAAGCGCGTCGTGCTCGGCCGGGACATCGCCGCCTGGGAGTACGTCGAGCTCGGCCTGCTGCGCGGCGCGTACCTGCGCGAGGTGGGCGCGCTCGCGGCGCCGTTCGACGCCTTCCTCATGCCGACCTCGCCCTGCATCGCGCCCGCCCTCGCCGCAGCGGACGCGAGCGACGAGGCCTACTTCCGCTGCAACGCGCGCATCCTGCGCAATACCGGCCTGATCAACTTTCTCGACGGCTGCGCGGCCACCGTGCCCTGCCATCCGCCGGGCGGCGCGCCGGTCGGCCTGAGCGTCTGCGGCACGGCGATGTCCGACCGCAGCGTGCTCGCGGTCGCGCGCGCGGTGGAAGGGGTGCTGCAGCAGCGCCGTGCCTGAGCCGGCGATCGACGCGCGCGCCGCGCGGCGGCGCTTCGAGCGCGCCGCGGCGAGCTACGCGCGCGCCTCGCGCCTCGAGACGGAGATCGGCGCGCGCATGCTCGAGCGCCTCGACTACGTGAAGCTCGCGCCGCGGCGCGTGCTCGACGCCGGCAGCGGGCCCGGGCGCGACGCGCGCCTGCTCGCTCGGCGCTACCGCGCCGCAGGGATCGTCGCGCTGGATTTCGCGCCCGCGATGCTGCGCGCCGGGAAGAGGAGGCTCTTCGAAAGGAACCCGCCCAGGGCCGTGTGCGGCGACATCGCCAGGCTCCCCATCGCGTCCGGATCGGTCGACCTGGTGTGGTCGAACATGGCGCTGCACTGGGCCGCCGATGCGCCCGCCGCACTGCGCGAGTTCCACCGCGTGCTCGCGGTCGGCGGCCTGCTCATGCTCAGCACGCTCGGGCCCGACACGCTCGGCGCGCTACGCGCCGCGGCGGGGGAAGGGCGCGTGCACCGGTTCGTCGACATGCACGACCTGGGCGACGCCCTGGTGGCGGTCGGGTTTGCCGCGCCGGTCATGGACATGGAGCGGCTGACGCTGCTCTATGCAGGCGCGGACGCGCTGCTCGAAGACCTGCGCGCGAGCGGCCAGACCGGCGCCGCACCGGGCCGCGCGCGGGGCCTCGCCGGGCGGCGCTTCCTCGCGCGGCTGCGCGACGCGCTCGATGCGCAGCGGCGCGACGGCGCGCTGCCGATCGGCTTCGAGGTGGTTTACGGTCACGCCTGGAAGCCCGAGCCGAAACGCGCCGCCGACGGCCGCGCCATCGTGCAGTTTTATTAGCATATTCAGCAGCTTTTTCTTGAGCGAGCGGCGCGCCTATGGTATGTTTGCGCGGCTTTTTTGACGCTCGCGAGACGCGCGATTCCAGGCATCGGCGGCACCTCCCGGAAGGAATGACGATGGCAAGCAAGCCGGCACGCAGATTTGCAACCCGGGCGCTGGGCGCGCTCGTCGCGCTCGCGGGCCTCGCGATCCCGGGAGTCGCGCTCGCGATCAAATGGAACCTGCAGCCGCCGGCGAGCCCGATCGCGGCCGATATCCACAGCCTGCACGAGTACGTGATGCTGCTCGTCACGGTGATCTTCGTCGGCGTGTTCGCGTTCATGTTCTGGGCGGCGTACGCGCACCGCAAGTCGAAGGGCCACCAGGCGGCGCAGTTCCACGAGAACACCACGGTCGAGATCCTCTGGACCGTGATCCCGGCGCTGATCCTGATCGTGATCGCGTGGCCGACGACGCGCGTGGTGATCGCGCAGAAGGACACCAGCAACGCGGACCTCACCATCAAGGCGACCGGCCTGCAGTGGAAGTGGGCCTACGACTACGTCAAGGGCGAGGGCGAGGGCATCAGCTTCGTCTCCTCGCTGGCAACGCCGCGCGACCAGATCGAGGGCCGCGAGGCGAAGGACGAGCACTACCTGCTCGAGGTGGACCACGAGCTGGTGGTGCCGATGGGCAAGAAGGTCCGCATCCTCACCACCGCGGCCGACGTGATCCACTCCTGGTGGGTGCCCGCGTTCGGCGTCAAGCAGGACGCGATCCCGGGGTTCATCCGCGACACCTGGTTCAAGGCCGACAAGCTTGGCACCTTCCGCGGCCAGTGCGCCGAGCTCTGCGGCAAGGAGCACGGCTTCATGCCGATCGTGGTGAAGGTCGTGTCGCAGGAGGACTACGCCAAGTGGGTGGCCGCCGAGAAGCAGAAGATGGCGGGGGCGCAGCAGGACGCGAGCAAGGTCTGGACCGAGGCCGAGCTGGCGCAGCATGGCGAGAAGGTCTTCGCGGGCACCTGCGCGGCCTGCCACCAGCCGAACGGCGCCGGCCTGCCGAAGGTGTTTCCGTCGCTGGTGGGCTCCAAGGTGGTGCTGGGGCCGAAGGAGGAGCAGATCAAGCTGGTGCTGAACGGCCGCAAGGGCGTGTTCCAGCCCAACACCATGATGCCGCCGCAGGCGGCGCTCTCGGACGTCGACATCGCCGCGGCGATCACCTACACCCGCAATTCCTGGGGCAACAAGGCGCAGGAAAACGTGGTGCAGCCGTCCGAGGTCAAGGCACTACGGAAATAGCGGGATCCAGGAGATCACTATGAGCGCAGTCATCGACACCCACGGCCACGGCCACGAGCACGACCACCACGGCGGCTACGGCGGCATCATGCGCTGGATCACGACCACCAACCACAAGGACATCGGCACGATGTACCTGTGGTTCAGCTTCATCATGTTCATGGTGGGCGGGACGATGGCGATGGCCATCCGGCTGGAGCTGTTCAGCCCCGGGCTGCAGTTCTTCAACCCCGACCTGTTCAACCAGTTCACCACGATGCACGGGCTCATCATGGTGTTCGGCGCGATCATGCCGGCGTTCGTCGGCTTCGCCAACTGGCAGATCCCGATGATGATCGGGGCGCCGGACATGGCGTTCGCGCGCCTGAACAACTGGTCGTTCTGGCTGCTGCCCTTCGCCGGGTCGCTGCTGATCCTGTCGTTCTTCATGCCGGGCGGCGCGCCGGGCGTGGGCTGGACGATGTACGCGCCGCTCACCGTGCAGATGGGCGTCGGCATGGACTTCACGATCTTCGCCGTGCACCTGCTCGGGATGAGCTCGATCCTCGGCTCGATCAACATCATCACCACGATCCTCAACATGCGCGCGCCCGGGATGACGCTGATGCGCATGCCGCTGTTCGTCTGGACCTGGCTGATCACTGCCTACCTGCTGGTCGCGGCAATGCCGGTGCTGGCGGGCGCGGTCACCATGACGCTGACCGACCGGCACTTCGGCACCTCGTTCTTCAACGCCGCGGGCGGCGGCGACCCGGTGCTGTACCAGCACATCTTCTGGTTCTTCGGCCACCCCGATGTCTACATCATCGCGCTGCCGGCGTTCGGCGTGGTTTCGCAGGTGATCCCGGCGTTCTCGCGCAAGCCGCTCTTCGGTTACGCCTCGATGGTCTACGCGACCTCGGCGATTGCGATCCTGTCGTTCATCGTCTGGGCGCACCACATGTACACGGTCGGGATGCCGGTCACGGGGCAGCTGTTCTTCATGTACGCGACGACGCTGATCGCGGTGCCCACCGGCGTGAAGGTGTTCAACTGGGTGGCGACCATGTGGAAGGGGTCGCTCACCTTCGAGACGCCGATGCTGTTCGCCTGCGGGTTCCTGTTCCTGTTCACCATGGGCGGCTTCACCGGCCTGGTGCTGTCGCTGGTGCCGATCGACATCCAGCTGCAGGACACCTACTACGTGGTGGCGCACTTCCACTACGTAATGGTGGCGGGCGCGCTGTTCTCGGCGTTCGCCGGGGTCTATTTCTGGCTGCCGAAGTGGACCGGAAAGATGTACGACGAGACGCTGGGCAAATGGCACTTCTGGCTGTCGATGATCTTCTTCAACATGATCTTCTTCGTGCAGCACTTCCTCGGCCTCGCCGGCATGCCGCGGCGCGTCCCGGACTACCCGGTGATGTTCGAGACCTGGAACCGGATCAGCTCGATCGGCGCCTTCGGCTTCGGCCTGACCCAGCTGCTGTTCCTCTACATCGTGCTGAAGTGCATCCGGCACGGCGAGAAGGCGCCGCAGAAGCCCTGGGAAGGAGCCGACTCGCTCGAGTGGACGCACCTGCCGACGCCGGCGCCGTACCACTCCTTCGAGACCCCGCCGGTGCTCAAGTAGCCGCGCGTGAGCCGCAACCTGAAGACCGCCCTGGTGCTGGCGTCGGTCGCCGTGGCGACCTTCGTCGGCATCATCGCCAAGTACTGGCTGCTGAATGGCAAGTGAGCTGAGCGCGGATGCGCGCGAGCGCGACAACCGGCGGCTGCTGACGCGGCTGTCGATCGTCGCCGCAGGGATGTTCGGCTTCGGCTACGCCATGGTCCCGTTCTACCAGGCCTTCTGCAAGGCGATCGGGGCCTACTCGCTGGTGGAGCGCGATGCGGCGCCGGCCAATACCCAAGTGGATGCGACGCGCCTGGTCACCGTCGAGCTCGACGCCAATGTGCGCGGCCTGCCGTGGCGCTTCAAGCCGGTGGCCGGCTATGTGCAGGTGCATCCCGGGCAGCTGGTGCAGATCGAGTACGAGGTGTCGAACGAGCGCGAGGCCGCGGTCACCGGCCAGGCGATCGCGAGCTTCGGGCCGGAGGTCGCCGGCCGCTACTTCCGCAAGCTGGAATGCTTCTGCTTCACGCAGCAGACGCTGCGCCCGGGCGAGACGCGCCGCATGCCCGTCACTTTCGTGGTCGACCCGGACCTGCCCCAGGGCGTCGGCACCGTGACGCTCTCCTACACGTTCTTCGAGGTCCCCGGCGCAGCCGGCAGGACGTGATGGAGGCGGCCGTGGCGAAAGCGTCGTTCCTCGACACCGTGAAGGCGGTGCTGTCGGGCTTCATCGGCGTGCGGCGCAAGGCCGACCACGAGCGCGCGCCGCTCAATCCGCTGCATATCGTCATCGCCGCCGTCGTGCTGGTCGCGCTGTTCATCGCGTCGATCCTCACGGTCGTCCGGCTCGTCACCTCGTGAAGCGCAGGAGCCAGGGAGACCCGCATGGAACATAGCGCCACCACCACCACGCGCCAGACGCACTACGCGGTGCCGCAGCCGATGCCCTGGCCGATCATGGGCTCGGCGTCGCTGTTCTGCATGGCGCTCGGCGCCGTGTTCCTGTTCAACGGCAACCGCGGCGGCTGGGTGCCCATCGCCTTCGGCATCATGCTGCTGCTGTACATGATGGTGCGATGGTTCGGCGACGTCATCCGCGAGTCCGAGGGCGGCAAGTACGGGCACTGGGAGGACGTCTCCTTCCGCTGGGGGATGAGCTGGTTCATCTTCTCCGAGGTGATGTTCTTCGGCGCCTTCTTCGGCGCGCTGTTCTGGCTGCGCCGGATGTCGGTGCCGGACCTCGCCAGCCTCGAGAGCAACGCGCTGCTGTGGCCCGGCTTCACCGCCCACTGGCCGTCGGCCGGCCCGGGATTCACGGAGAGCTTCTCCCCCATGGCCGCCTGGGGGATCCCCGCGATCAACACGCTGCTGCTGCTGTCCTCGGGGGTCACGGTGACGATCGCGCACTACGCGCTGAAGGAAAACAGGCGCGGGATGCTGAACCTGTTCCTGTTCCTGACGATCGCGCTCGGGCTGACGTTCCTCTGCCTGCAGATTTTCGAATACCACCACGCCTACACCGAGCTGAACCTGAAGCTTTCCACCGGCGCCTACGGCTCGACCTTCTTCATGCTCACGGGTTTCCACGGCTTCCACGTCACGGTGGGCGCGATCATGCTCTCGGTGATCCTGGGGCGCTGCCTGTCGGGGCACTTCAAGCCCGACCACCACTTCGCCTTCGAGGGAGTGGCGTGGTACTGGCACTTCGTCGACGTGGTCTGGCTCGGGCTCTTTATCTTCGTCTACTGGCTATAGGCGCCCATTGATCCAGCCGAAGTAATACGCGGCCATCAGGAAGAGGAACAGCCCGACCGAGAGGCCGACCCGCAGCGCCAGCGCCTTCACCATGCGCCTGGAGCCGCCGCGGTCGTGCATCATGAAGTACGCGGCCGAGGCGAGGCTCGCGACGATCAGCAGGAATACGGCGATCACCAGGTAGCGCATCCTGCCGGCCAGTGTAGCGCGAGCGATGAAACCCGGTGAGCGGAAGGCGCGATTGAGGTTCCGCCCGCCCTTGTGGGCCGTGCTGCTGGCGGCGGCCGGCTGCGCTGGCGGCATCCTGCTGGGGAACTGGCAACTGCGGCGGGCGGACGAGACGCGCGCCCTGCTTGCGGCGGAGGCCGCGCCCGAGCCGCTGCGGGGACGGTTCCTGGAGAAGAACATGATGTACCTCGCCAACCGCTTCCGGGAGGGGCGCGCCGGCTACGAGGTGCTGCAGGCGCTCGTGCTGGCCGACGGGCGCAACGTGCTCGTGGAGCGAGGCTGGGTCGCCGCGCCGCCCGGTGCAGGCGCGCCGCCGCCGGTGCCCACGCCGGCGGGCGAGGTCGAGCTGCGCGGCGTGCGGCGCGAGCGCGTGGAGCGCGTCTACGCGGCCCCGGGCGCCGGCAAC
>DATJYN010000123.1:0-4307 GCA_035499575.1 Burkholderiales bacterium
ATCACCTCGCGGATTGCCTCGTTGATGTCCAAGCGCTCCTTCCGGGGCGGTGCCTTCTTGATGATGGCACGGATCTTGTCGATGACCTCGCCGGCCCGGCTGCCATTCTTGACGATGCGCTCAAGAGCCTGTCGCACCTCCTCCAGAGCCGGTGGTTCCGCGCCGAGCCAGTGCAGCGCGGCCTGGGCGCTAATGATCGTCGCGGCGATCGGCTGGCTGACTTCATGGGCGATCGAGGATGTGAGCTGGCCCATGGTGGCGACACGGTTGGCGTGCGCCAGCTCCATCTGCACCTTGCGCACCGCCTCTTCGGCGCGTTTGCGCTCAGTCAGATCGAGCACGAAGACGACACCTTGTGTGTGAGTTTCGTCAAAACTCGCCGCGCCGATCAGCACGGGCACGCGGCTGCCATCCTTGCGGAAATATTCCTTCTCGTAGGGTTGGAAGGTTCCGGTCATCATCAGCTCGGCCTGCGCCTGCGCCGTACGGTCGCGCCATTCGAGAGGCGTCAGGTCCGCTCGACGAATGCGACCCGAGGCGAGATCCTCACGGTCGTAGCCGACCATATGGAGAAAGGCATCATTGACCTCAATGAAGACGGCGTCGCCGAGGTCCGCACCCTGACCTTCGCGCTGCCAGGTGCCGATCCCGATGATGTTGGCGTCGACCAGGCGCCGGATTTTTGCTTCGCGTTCCGCGACCTCGCGATACAGCCGCGTATTCTCCAGCGCGATCGCCGCCTGCGAGGCGAGCAGCTTCAGTACCGTGATCCGGGCTTGTGCAAAGACGCGCGGGGCCAGGTTGTTCTCGAGATAGAGCGCGCCGATGAGGTTGGCCTGGGTGAGCAACGGCAAAGCGAGGACCGAGCGCGCCTGGCGCTGCCGGATGTACGGATCGGCGGCAAACAGATCCTGCGCCGCGGCGTCGTCGAGAATGACGCTCTCCCTGGTGCGCAGGACATAATGGAGGACCGCCTCAGGCAGCATCGCCGCCGTCATGGGCTCGTCGCACAGACGCACGGCGAGCGTGCCGCCGTCGATCCTGGCCTCCGCGGCGATCCGCGGCTCCGCGCCACGCGCCATGACCAAGAGGCCACGCGCCGCACCTGCATGCTCAATCGCGGTGCGCAGGAGCGTGTCGAGCAGTTTTTCCAGGACGATCTCGCCCGAGACGGTTTGGGACACCTTGATCACGGTCGCGAGGTCCAGCTGTTCGACCGGCGTTCCGATTGTGCTCGTCGACGCGGGCGCCCGCTCTTCCTCTCTAAGGTACGGATAGAGCTGGTCGAGCTGCCGCACCTTGCCATTGGCACCCCAACACAGATAGCCGTAGCGGGCGTCCCGCAAATAAACCTGAGCAATCTTCTCGAGGCCCAGTGCTGCGTAGAAACGTGCGGCGAGTTCGTAGGCAAGCGCGTGGTTATGGACAAAGCCGTTCTCGCGTGCCGAGCGGATGGCCTGTTCGTAGAGGCGCATCGCGTCAACATCACGGCCTTCGAGGCGGGCGATCTCCGCGCCGACCAGCGCGGCGCGGTTCTCAAAATTCTCAGGACAATTCTCGGCCCATTGCTGAAGCTGGCGATGGTGGGCGGCTAAGACCTCCAAGTGGCGGGACCGCTCCGGGGCGGGGGCCGCATCACACAGCGCGGCGTACGCCAGCGCGGCGTAGAAATGGTACTCCGCCAACTCGAAAAATGACGGCGAGGTCCAAAGGAGGCGTTCGGCCTGCTCCGCCGCCGCGATGGCGGCGGCGTCGTCGCTGGCGAAAACGCGTGCCTGCAACTTGCGGATCCAGTACCGGCAGGCGACGATCGCCGGACACGGATCCTCGTGCAGATGCCGCTCAAACTGCTTCTCGTCGAATCCGGCGTCGTCGAGGCGGCCGAAGATTGGGGTCAGGCCGCGCAGCGTCCGGATCAGCTGGAGCTGTGCGGCGATCCTGTCGGCGACGAGACCGAACCGCGCCTGGCGCGCGAAGTCGAGCCCGGCCTCGGCCTGCTGCTGTATCTCGCCGAGCGGGTCGCCGCTGGCGAGAAGGTGCGCGACAAAATGGGTGCGGCTATAGGCCGCATAGATGAGGTCGCCAGACTCCTGCGCCACATCGAAGGCGCGCCGCACTAGGCTACGGCCGGTGCGGATGGGCTTCGTCCAGGGAATGACAAGGCTCCCGACCATCATGTAGACGCGGGCTTTGAAGCGATCCATTCCGCGCTGCTCCACTAGATGGAGTCCGAGCTGAGCGAAACGGAACCCTGTCTTGTAGTCGCCAAAAAGCGATCCCAGAAACATGCCGAACCAAACGTAGGCGAGGCACGATCCGTCGCTGTTGCCGTGCTCCAGGCTGAGTTGCGCCATACGGCAGAAGACGAGGCTGAGCAGGTTTTCGTCAGTGAACAAGGCCGGCGACGCGACTGCCGTGAGGACGTCCATTACCGCGCCCGCGCCCGGATCCGCCATCCTCGGCAGATCGAGCAGCGCCTCGATCGGGCGCTCTCCGAGTTGCTGCCGCATCCCCTCGAATTCCTTCCGGGCCTCCTCGCGCGTCGGGTGCGCCGACCACGCGATGCCGACGTGCCGGAGATAGTCGAGACAGATGCCGACGGCCCGGTCGCTCTGGCCAAGGGTCGTGAAGAGTTCCACCCGCAGCTGGGTGACGGCGGCCAGATCGAGGAGGTTCGCTGCACGCCGTGCGAGTCCGGCGAGGCGCGTCTCAGCTTCAGCCTGTTCGCTGGCTAGGAATTCGCATTCCGCGCCGCTCAACTCCAGCGCGAAGACAAGCTCATATTGACGCTCCCACGCGTCCTCCGGCAGGAGTGCGCGACCGGCAGCGAGATAGCTCAGCGCCGAGGCGTAGGCCGTCGACTGCTTGGCGCGCCGGCCCGCGAGGAGGTTCAGCGCGGCGACCTGCTCCCGCTCTGCCTCCGTGGTGATCAACGCGGCGCCCAGGTTGAGCTGATTGACAATGCCAAAGATTACCTCCCCCCGCTTCTCGGGAGATGTGCGCGCCGCGAGCAATCTGCCGATGCGCAGATGGACCTCGGCGCGCCGCGCATCCGGAATCAGCGAGTACGCTGCTTCCTGAACCCGGTCATGGATGAACTGGTAGGCGTCGGCCAGGCGCACGACGAACTCCTGACGCGCGGCTTCCCACAGCACGGCGTGGACCTGCGCCTCCGCAGTCTCGAGGATGATTGAAATTATCCCGATTTCGGCATTGATGCCGAGACAGGCCAGAAGCTGCAACGCCTTCTGCGTTTCGGCCGGCAGGTGCGTCAGCTTCCCGACCATCAGCTCCACCACGTTATCAGTGTAGCGCTTCGCGTGAATGCGCTTGAGATCCCAGGACCAGCACGCAGCGTCATGATCGAAGGTGAGCATTTCTTCTTCGGCGAGCGAAGACAGGAACTGGATGGCGAAGAACGGATTGCCGCCGGTTTTCTCATGCACCAGTTGCGCCAGCGGCGCGGCGCGCTCGGCGCCACAGCGCAGCGCATCCGCGATCAACTGCCCGAGATGCTTGCGGGTGAGCGGCGCCAGCGTGATCTGCGCGACCTTGCCGCCGGCGGCCTTGATGGCGTCGAGCTTGCGCATCAGCGGATGGGCGGCGCTGACCTCATTGTCGCGATAGGCGCCGATCAGCATCAGGTTGCGCAGATCCGGCTGGGTCAGCAGATCCTCCAGCAGGTCGAGCGTCGCCGCGTCGAGCCATTGCAGATCGTCGAGGAAGAGCGCCAGCGGATGCGCCGGCTGCGCGAAGACGCCGATGAACCGCCGGATCACTAGCTGGAAACGCCGCTGCCCTTGCTGCGGCTCCAGCTCGGGAACCGGCGGTTGGTCGCCGATGATGAGCCGCAGCTCCGGCATGAGATCGACCATCAGCTGGCCGTTCGGGCCCAGCGCCTCCAGAAGGGCATGGCGCCAGCCGTCGAGCTCGGCGGCGCTCTTGCTCAGCAGCGACCGGACGAGGCTCTGAAAGGCTTGCGCCAGGGATGCATACGGGATGTTGCGCGTGTACTGGTCGAACTTGCCTGACGCGAAGAGCCCGCGCGGGGGCACCAGCGCCTTGTGCAGCTCGTTGACGACGGCGGATTTGCCGATGCCGGAATAGCCGGAAACCAGTATTAATTCCGGCGTCCCGCTTTCGACCACGCGGTCAAAGGCGGCAAGCAGGGTCTCGACCTCGCGCGCCCGCCCGTACAGTTTCTCGGGAATCAAAAGCCGGTCCGGCGTGTCGTGTTCACCGAGGGAAAATGCTTCGATCCGGTGCTGCGCCTGCCACGCCTGCCACGCCGCCAGGCAGCGCTGCAG
>DATJYN010000124.1:0-4312 GCA_035499575.1 Burkholderiales bacterium
TAGCGCCAGCGCTCGGTCGTCACCGAGCCCGCGCGGCAGCCGACAAACACGACCAGGTCCGCCTGCGCGAGAACTTCCCGGGTGGGCAGCGTGCCGCCGTTCGAGCCGACCACGCCGAGGCAGAGCGGATGGTCCTCGGCCAGGCTGCCCTGGCCGCTGACGCTGGTCGCCACCGGCGCGCCGAGCAGCGCCGCCAGCGCGGCGAGTTCCTTTTCCGCGTTGGCGATCACCACGCCGCCGCCGCAGACGAAAACAGGCAGTCTTGCGGAGGCCAGGAGCATTGCCGCTTTTTTGATTTTTTCTTCTTCAGGTGAAGTTCTCGAAGAAGGGAATGCGCCAAGCGCGGCGTCCGCCCAGACGTCCGCTTGCGCGACCTGCCCATTCTGCACGTCGAAGGGCAGGCCCAGATGCGCGGCGCCCGGCCGGCCCGCGGTCATGGCGCGGAAGGCGCGCCGCACCGCCTCCGGCAGCTTGTCGGCGCGGTCGATGACCTCGCTGCGCCTGGTGAGCGGCCGGTAGAGCGCTTCCTGATCCAGTTCGGTGAGCGCGTAGCGGCCGCGCGAGGTGGTGGCGATGTCGGTGGTGATGCCGAGCACAGGTATCGAGCTTTCGTTGGCCTCGACAATGCCGGGCAGCAGGTAGGTGGCGCCGCCGCCTGAGGGACCTTCGCAGATGCCGACGCGCCGGCTCACGCGCGCGTAGCCGTCGGCCATGTAGGCGGCCGAACGCTCGTCGCGCGTAAGGACGTGCCGCATGCCGTGGTCCAGGCGCGCAAGCGCGTCGTAGAACGGCAGGCTGGTGTCCCCGCACAAGCCGAAGATGTGCTTCACGCCATGCATTTGCAGCATGCGCACCATGGCTTCAGCGCCGGTCATCTGGCTCATTTCCTCTCCCTTGTGCCCGCCTACTCTTCCGGTCGCGGAACGATACCCAATTTCTGGTAAACGGGGCGGATCGCTCTGCGGATTTTCGGCAGCGCCAGCCAGTAGGCGAAGGCCGCCACGAGGGCGAGGACGCCGCCGAGGGACAGGGTCGCGGGCGGCCCGATGAGCTCGGCGAGCGTGCCCGCGGCGAGTGCACCGAGCGGCGCAACGCCGAGAAAGGACATCATGTAGATGGACACCACCCGCGCACGCATGCGGTCCTCGACTATGGTCTGCAGCACTGTGTTGGTCGAGGCCGCCGAGAGCATCGCGCCCATGCCCACCAGGTACACCATCGGCAATGCGAGCCAAAGGCTTTGCGAGCGGGAGAAAACGATCAGCGCCAGGCCCGCAGTGCCCGCGGTGAAGGGCATGAGGCTGAGAAGCCCGCGTACCGAAGGCTTCAGCGCGAGGTAGACCATGCCCGAGACCGCGCCGAAGCCGCCGCTGCCGATCAACCAGCCGAGAGTCTCGGAGCCGCCGTGGAACACATCGCGCGCGAAGTAGGGCGCTAGGGATTGGTAGGGCTGCACGGAGAAGCTCACTGCAGAGATCAGCAGCAGCGCACTGCGCGTGGGAAGGAACCCATAGGCGTAGCGGAAGCCGGCCGCGAGCTGCTCGCGCCAGTGGGCGCCGGTCTTCTCCACCGGCTGCGGCGTTGCGCGGATCAACAGCAGTGCCGCAATCACCGCGCAGCGCATGATGCTGTTCAGGCCGAAGCCCCAGATCTCGCCGAAGCCGGCGATTACCGCGCCGCCGATCATCGGGCCGATGAAGCGCGCGCCATTCATCAGTGCCGAGCTGAAGGCGATGGCGTTGGGCAGGTCTTCCTTGCCGCCGACCAGCTCGACCAGCTGCGACTGGCGCGCGGGCGAATCGAAGGCGTTCACCAGGCCCAGCACCAGGTTGGCGGCGATCAGGTGCCAGACCTGCACGTGGCCGGAAGCGACGAGCGCGAGCATCACCAGCGCCTGCGCGAAGGCGACGTTTTGCGTGACCAACAGCACCTGGCGCTTCTTCCTGCGGTCGACCCAGACGCCGGCGAAAGGACCAAGCACGAGCAGCGGGATGTGCAGGAAGAACGTCGCGAGCCCGAGCAGGAAAGCCGAGCCCGACAGGTGGTAAATCAGCCAGCTGGTGGCAATCATCTGCAGCCAGGTGCCGGTCTGCGACACGCCCTGGCCGACGAAATAGAGCCGGTAGTCGCGGTGGCGGAACGCTCTCAGGGCGTGCGGCAGGGGCATCGTTGCGGGGTCGCTACAATGGAAGGCAGGGGTGATTATGACGGCGTTCTCCATTGAAGACCTGCGGCGCGCAGCGAAACGGCGGCTGCCGCGCGCCGTGTTCGATTTCATTGACGGCGGCGCCGAGGACGAACTGACGCTGCGCGCCAACCGCGCTGCGTTCGAGCGGGTGAGGCTGCTGCCGCGCGTGCTGGTCGATGTGTCCGGGGTGGACACGGAAACGCAGATCCTCGGCAAGCCGTCGAAGCTGCCCATTGTCATCGCGCCGACGGGCGCGGTGGGCTTCGGCTGGCGCGGCGGCGACGCGGCGCTGGCCCGGGCGGCGGCGGCGTTCGGCATCCCGCTTTCGCTCTCGACCTCGGCGACGGCGTCGATCGAGGTCGTCGCGGATGCCGGTCCGGGGCGGCTCTGGTTCCAGGCCTATTTCTTCAAGGACCGCGAATTCACCTTCCGGCTGATCGAACGCGCGCGCAAAGCCGGCTATGAAACCCTGTTGGTGACGGTGGACCTGCCGGTGGGTGGCAAGCGCGAGCGCGACTTCCGGAACGATTTCTCGGTGCCGTTCCGCTTCACGCCGAAAAACGTTTTCGATTTCGCCTCGCGGCCGGCCTGGGCGCTGGACATGCTGATGAACGGCCTGCCGGCGCTGGAGAACCTTGCCGGGCTTGAGGAACCGGGCGCGGACGCGTCGAAAATCGCCTCCTCGGTCGGCCGCAACCAGGATGCCTCGCTCGACTGGGAGTTGCTGAAGCGGGTGCGCGACCGTTGGCCGGGCAAGCTGCTGGTGAAAGGCGTCGCGCACCCGGAGGACGCCGAACGCGCTGTTGCCTCCGGCTGCGACGGCGTCATCGTCTCGAACCATGGCGGCAGGCAACTCGACGGCGAGGTGGCCTCATTCGACGCATTGCCTGCGATCGCGGGAACGGTCGGCGGCAAGGCGGCCGTACTGATGGACGGCGGCGTGCGGCGCGGTTCGGACGTGCTGAAGGCGCTTGCCAGCGGTGCCCAAGCCGTGATGGTCGGTCGGGCCACGCTCTACGGCGTTTGCGCCGCAGGCGAAGCGGGCGCGCGCCGTGCGCTCGAAATCCTGAGCGACGAGTTCGTGCGCACGATGCAGCTTTGCGGCGTACGCCGCGTGGCCGAGATCGGCCCGCAACTGCTCGTCAGGTGAGCCGAGAAAAGTGGCAGCCGGCTGATTCGCGGCGCCTTTCGCGTATAGTGGCGGCGGGGCATCCTACCCCGCTTGGGCCACGAATGAAGCTAGCGAAACCGTTTTCCATCATCGCGGCGGCTGGCATTGCCGCGGCTGCCGCATGTTCGGCGCTTGCGCAGCAGGCGGCTCCGGCGCCTGCGCCGACGCAGGGGCCGGTTCCGGTCAGAATCGGCTTTGTGAACATCGAACGCGTGATGCGCGAGGCGCTGCCTGCGAAGCGGGTGGAAAAGGGCCTCGAGAGTGAAACGCAGAAACGCGATCAGGAGATGCGCGCGCTGGTGGCGCAGATGAAGCGCCTGCAGGACGCCCTGGAGAACAGCGCGAACCCGCTGCCGGAGGACGAGCGGCGCAGAAAGGCGAAGGAATTCACCGACATGAATCGAGAGTTCGAGCGCAAGAAGGAGCAGTACACCGAGGAGCTTATGACGCGCCGCGCCGAGGCGATGGGAGGGGTCGTCGAACTGGCCAACCGGACCATCAAGCAGATCGCGCAGCAGGAGAACCTGGATGCGGTCTTCCAGGAAGCCGCCTGGTCGAGTCCGCGCATCGACCTCACCGACAAGGTGATCAAGGCGATGAACGCAGCGCCGCAGCCTGCCGCGAAGTAGCGGAATGGTGGAGGCGGCGGGAATCGAACCCGCTAAATGAGTACCCCTAGTTTACCCTTCACTCTAAGAGCGAAAACCGGGGTACCCGCTAGAACCCCTGATTGACCCCAATTTAGCCCCAAATTTTCGGACCGCAATGGGTGCGTGGTGACATTATGGCAGCGGGGTTACTGGTGGGGCCGCGGAAGTAGCCTAGCGCACGAGCTCTCGAAACCGCCTTAGTTTGGAGATTTGGCGTTTCGGCGGAGCTCGCTTGATCGCTTGTTCGATTACCTCGCAAATGCGATTTTTCAACGTTGAAACTGCATGTCGCTTGTCTGAAAG
>DATJYN010000125.1:0-15970 GCA_035499575.1 Burkholderiales bacterium
CAGCCCGCCCTTTACGCCACCACCAAGGCCTTCCTCGACGACCTCGGCATGCGCTCGCTGCAGGAGCTGCCGCCGCTGGAGGAAATCGCCCGGACGCTGCAGCTTGAACCAGCCACCACGCAACCCGCCGCCAACGAAGCCGCGCCCCCTGCTGTCGGCGACGCCGGCTAGCACGACGGCTGGCGCAGTGCCGGCGGGCGAGCGGCTGCAGAAACTGCTAGCGGCGGCCGGCTTCGGCTCACGCCGGGAAATCGAAACCTGGATTGCCGCCGGGCGGGTCAGTGTGTGCGGCCAAGTAGCGAAGCTGGGTGACAGAGCGTTGCCGGGAGAGGAAATTTTCCTGGATGGAAAACCGGTAAAGACGGCAACATCAAAGTCCCAACCCAGAGTGATCCTGTACCACAAGCCGATCGGCGAACTGGTAACCCGCAGCGACCCCGAAGGCCGCGCGACGGTCTTCGACAAGCTGCCGAAGCTGAGTCCTGGGCGCTGGGTTTCGATAGGGCGCCTCGACCTAAACTCCTCGGGACTGCTGTTGTTCACCGATTCGGGCGAACTCGCCAACCAGCTCATGCACCCGCGGCAGGAAATCGAGCGCGAATACGAGGTGCGCGTGCAAGGCGGACTGACGGAAGACGCGATGCGCCGCCTGCTGGCGGGCATCGAACTCGAGGATGGGCCCGCGCAATTCAAGCGTCTCGAAACGATTCAGGGGAAGAAGCACACGGGAACAAACCGCTGGTACCGGGTTGTTCTGGCCGAAGGGCGCAATCGCGAAGTGCGGCGCATGGTCGAGGCTGCCGGCGGGCGCGTCAGCCGGCTGATGCGCGTGCGCTTCGGGCCGGTGTCGCTGCCGCTCGACCTTCCGCCCGGCCGTTCCCTGGAACTGCCTTCCGCGGCTGTCGCCGAGATTGTCCGGACAGCAAAAAGCTGTTAAACTTCAAGTCGTTTCAGATGCAAATGGGCCTCGGCCCATTTTTTGTTTGTGCGGTCGGCGCGAGGCAGGCAAGCGGGTATGGCGGTGATGACGGACGTGGCGCAAAGGACCCTGGCGGGCATGGGGTTCGAGCTGGTGGACGCAAGGGTGTCCGCGGGCGGCCGGTTCATGGTCATTTTCATCGACCGGCCCGGCGGAATCACGGTGGATCATTGCGCCGAAGTCAGCCGGCAGCTGTCGCGGGTGTTCGAGGTCGAGGGCATCGATTACGACCGGATGGAAGTGTCGTCGCCGGGGCTGGACCGGCCGCTGCGCAAGGCGGCTGATTTCAAGCGCTTCGCGGGCAGCAAAGTGGACGTGAAGATGCGGGCACCGGATGAAAGCGGCCGCAAACGCTTCGTCGGCCTGCTGCGCGGCGAGGTGGACGGTGTTGCGACCGTCGAAGTGGATGGCCACGACGTGGCCTTGAAGTTGAGCGAAATCGATAAGGCCCGGCTGGTGCCGGACCTGGTGAAGAGGGAAAAGAGATGAGCCGGGAAATTCTGTTGCTGGTGGACGCGCTGGCGCGCGAGAAGAACGTGAACCGGGACGTGGTGTTTGGCGCCCTGGAGCTCGCGCTCGCCTCGGCCACCAAGAAGCGATTCACGGAAGACGTGGACGTGCGGGTCGCCATCGATCGCGACACCGGCGATTACCAGGCTTTCCGCCGCTGGCGCGTACTGCCGGACGATGCGCCGGACTGGATAAACGCGCAGATGCTGTCGGTCGAGGAGGCGCAGGACCGCAAGCCCGACGCGAAGCTCGACGACGTCATCGAGGAATCGATCGAAAACGTTCCTTTCGGCCGCATCGGCGCGCAAACCGCCAAGCAGGTGATCCTGCAGCGCATCCGCGATGCCGAGCGCGAGCAGATCCTGAACGATTTCCTGTCGCGCGGCGACGAACTCGTCACCGGCACCGTCAAGCGCATGGAGCGGGGCAGCGCCATCGTCGAGTCGGGCCGCTTGGAAGCCCAGCTGCCGCGCGAACACATGATCCCCAAGGAAAACCTGCGCGTGGGCGACCGCGTGCGCGCCTGGGTGGCCAAGATCGACCGCGGCGCCCGGGGGCCGCAGCTGATCCTGTCGCGCACCGCGCCCCAGTTCATCATGAAGCTGTTTGAACTCGAAGTTCCCGAGATCGAGGAAGGCCTGCTTGAGATCAAGTCGGCCGCCCGTGACCCGGGCGTGCGCGCGAAGATTGCGGTGCATACCAACGACCGCCGCATCGATCCGATCGGCACCTGCGTGGGCATGCGCGGCTCGCGCGTGCAGGCGGTGACCCAGGAGCTTGCCGGCGAGCGCGTCGACATCGTGCTCTGGTCGGCTGACCCGGCGACCTTCGTGATCGGCGCGCTTGCGCCGGCCGAGGTCAGCTCGATTCTGGTGGACGAGGAAAAGCACGCCATGGACGTGGTCGTGGACGAGGAGAACCTCGCCATCGCCATCGGCCGCAGCGGGCAGAACGTGCGCCTAGCCTCCGAACTCACCGGCTGGACCATCAACTTGATGACGCAGGAAGAATCCACCAAGAAGCAGGAAGAGGAAGGCAGCCGCGTCAAGCAGCTGTTCATGGAAAAGCTGGACGTGGACGAGGAAGTGGCCGACATTCTGATTCAGGAGGGTTTCTCGACGCTCGAGGAAGTCGCCTACGTGCCGATCACCGAGATGATGGAGATCGACGCCTTCGATGAAAAAACCGTCAATGAGTTGCGCAGCCGCGCGCGCAACGCGCTGCTGGTGCAGGCGATCGCGAGCGAAGAAAGCATCGACGGCATCGACCAGAACCTGCTGCAGCTTGAAGGCATGGACACTGCGCTGGCCGCTCAGCTCGCCGCCAAGGGCGTGAAGACGCGCGATGACCTCGCCGACCTGGCTGTGGACGAACTCGCCGAAATGACCGGCATGGAAGAAGAGAAGGCCAAGGGCCTGATCATGGCGGCACGCGCGCACTGGTTCGCCGATGAAGCAGGGGCCGCGGGAACCACGGCTGGCAAACCCGCAACCGATCTGAAGCAGGCTCCCTGACATGGCGCAGACCAGCGTCGCCCAGTTTGCGAGCGAACTGAAGGTTCCGCCTTCGGTCCTGCTCGAGCAATTGCGCGCCGCCGGCGTCGAGAAGCGCGTCGCCGAGGACTCGCTCAGCGAAACCGACAAGGCGCGCCTGCTCGAATACCTGCGCAAGTCGCACGGCTCGGTCGAGCCGAAGAACAAGATCACGCTGACGCGCAAGCAGACCAGCGAGATCAAGAAGTCCGATTCCACCGGCAAGGCGCGCACCATCCAGGTCGAGGTGCGCAAGAAGCGCGTTTTCGTCAAACGCGATCCCTCCGAACTCGCCGCAGCCGCGACCGCGGCGGAGATGCCGCCGCCGGTCGAAGCCGCACCGCCGCCTCCCCCCCCGGCGCCGGTTGCGCCGGTGCGTTCGGGCGGCCCGGACGCCAAGGAACTGCAGCTGCGCGAGCAGGAATACAAGCGCCAGCAGCAGCTGTCCGAAATTCAGGCCGCCGAACTGCGCGAGAAGCAGGAGCGAGAACGCCGCGAAGCCGAGCAGAAGGCGGCCGAGCGGGCGGCGACGCCCTCGGGGGCCGCGCCAGCGCCCGCCACCGACGGCACGCTGCACGCACCGAAGGCGGGCGAGACTAAGGTCGACAAGAAGGCGAAGAAGGTCAAGCAGACCACCATCCTGCGCGACGATTCCGCGCGTCGCCGCACCATCAAGACGCGGGGCGACATGGGCGGCGGCGTCGGCGGCTGGCACGGGCGCGGCGGCGGGCGCCATCGCTCGGGCGGCCAGGCCGCGGGAGAAACTGTTTTCGCCCAACCCACCGAGCCGGTGGTCCGCGAGATCGCGGTTCCGGAAACCATCACGGTGGGCGAACTCGCCCACAAGATGTCGGTCAAGGCCGTCGAAGTGATCAAGGTCCTGATGAAGCTTGGCAGCATGGCGACCATCAATCAGGTCCTCGACCAGGAAACGGCAATGATCGTGGTGCAGGACATGGGCCACACGGCGAAGGCCGCCAAGCTGGAGGACCCGGAGAACTACATTACCGACACCGAGGAGCATGCCTCGGCGCCGTTGCTGCCGCGGCCGCCGGTGGTGACGGTGATGGGCCACGTCGACCATGGCAAGACTTCGCTGCTGGACTACATCCGCCGCACGAAGGTTGCCGCCGGGGAAGCCGGCGGGATCACTCAGCACATCGGCGCCTATCACGTGGAAACGCCGCGCGGTGTGATTACTTTTCTCGATACGCCGGGCCACGAGGCGTTCACGGCCATGCGAGCGCGCGGGGCCAAGGTCACCGACATCGTGGTGCTGGTGGTGGCGGCCGACGACGGCGCGATGCCGCAGACGATAGAGGCGATCGCGCATGCCAAGGCGGCCGGCGTGCCGCTGGTCGTGGCGATCAACAAGATCGACAAGCACGAGGCCAATCCAGAGAAGGTCAGGCAGGACCTGCTCGCGCACGGCGTGGTCCCGGAAGACCTGGGTGGCGAGTCGCCGGTGGTGCCGGTCTCCGCCAAGACGGGCGAGGGCATCGATGCGTTGCTCGAACAAATCTTGCTGCAGGCCGAAGTCAAGGAACTGAAGGCCCAGGTGGATGCGCCTGCCAAGGGCGTGGTGGTCGAAGCGAGCCTGGACAAGGGCCGCGGGCCGGTGGCGACGCTGCTGGTGCAATCCGGCACCCTGAAGCGCGGCGACATCGTGGTCGTCGGCGCGGTCTACGGCCGCGTGCGTGCGATGCTCGACGAGAACGGCAAGCCGGTGCAAAGCGTCGGGCCGTCTATCCCGGTCGAAATCCAGGGCCTGTCCGATGTACCGCGCGCCGGCGAAGAGATGGTGGCATTGGCGGACGAACGCAAGGCGCGCGAGATCGCGCTGTTCCGCCAGGGCAAGTACCGCGACGTCAAGCTGTCCAAGCAGCAGGCGACCAAGCTCGAGAACGTGATGGCGCAGATGGGCGAGGGCGGCGGCGGCAAAAAGACGCTTGCCCTGCTGATCAAGGCCGACGTGCAGGGCTCGCAGGAAGCGCTGGCGCACGCGCTTTCCCGGCTGTCGAACGACGAGGTCAAGGTTGGCGTGGTGCACGCAGGCGTGGGCGGCATCACCGAATCCGACGTGAACCTGGCGATGGCCTCGGGAGCGGTGATCATCGGCTTCAACACGCGCGCCGACGCCACGGCGCGCAAGCTGATCGAATCCTCGGGCATCGACGTGCGCTATTACAACGTGATCTACGACGCGGTCGAGGAAGTGAAGCTGGCTCTCTCCGGCATGCTCGCACCCGAGCGCAGGGAAAGCGTCATCGGCATGGTGGAAGTGCGCCAGGTATTCCGCATCTCGAAGGTCGGCACGGTCGCCGGCTGTTTCGTCAAGGAAGGCCTGGTCAAGCGCGGCGTGCAGGTGCGCGTGCTGCGCGACAACGTGGTGATCCACACGGGCGACATCGATACGCTGAAGCGCTTCAAGGACGATGTGCGCGAAGTCAAGGCCGGCTTCGAGTGCGGCATGTCGCTGAAGAACTTCCAGGACCTCAAGGAAGGCGACCAATTCGAGGTCTTCGAAGTCCTCGAGGTCGCCCGAAGCCTATGAGCCAAAGGCGCATCCTGCAGTGAGCCGGGGACGGCCGCAGAAGGTGGCCGACCTGATCCAGCGCGAACTGTCCGAGCTGATCCGGCTCGAAGTGCGCGATCCGCGCGTCGGCATGGTGACGATCACCTCGGTCGACGTTTCGCCGGACCTGTCGCACGCCAAGGTGTTCATCACGCTGCTGCAGACAGAAAAGCTGAAGGAAACCCTGCAGGGTCTTCAGCGCGCGGCCGGGTTCCTGCGGTCGCAGCTGGCGCATCGCATGAAGATGTACACGACACCAGAGCTCAGATTCGTCTACGACGAGTCGGTGGAGCGGGGCGACCATCTTTCGCGCCTGATCGACAGCGTCGTCCCTCCCAAGCGCTAGGGCGAGCATGCCCCGCCTCAAGCTTGACGGCGTGCTGCTGCTCGACAAGCCGGTCGGGCCCAGCTCCAGCGCGGTGCTGCAGGCGGTGAAACGGCTGATGAACGCGGAGAAGGCCGGGCACGCCGGTACCCTGGACCCGCTGGCCTCGGGCCTGCTGCCGTTGCTGTTCGGCGAGGCCACCAAATTCGCGCAGTACGGCCTGGATGCAGCCAAGGAATACGTCGCCGACGTGAAGCTGGGCGCCGCCACGGACACGGGCGACGCCGAAGGCAGGGTCGTCGAGCAGCGGGCGGTGGAAGTCGATGCCGCCCGCCTGGCGCAGGCGCTCGAGGGGTTCCGCGGCGATATCGTGCAGGTGCCGCCGATGTACTCGGCACTAAAGTATGAGGGACGACCGCTCTACGAACTGGCGCGCGCCGGCCAATCGGTGGATCGCGCCGCGCGTACGGTCCGCATCCACGAGCTGGAACTGGTCGGTCGCAAGGACGATCTGCTGCGCTTGCGGATCCGCTGCAGCAAGGGAACCTACGTGCGGCAGCTGGCGATCGATCTCGGCCTGGCGCTTGGCACCGTCGCCCACCTGCAGGCATTGCGGCGCACCGCCGTGGGCGCATTCCGCATCGAGCAAGCCCTGTCCCTGGACGATTTGCAGGCGCTGGGCAAGACTGCCCGAGCCGCCTTGCTGTTGCCGCCGGACAGCCTGCTTGGCGACCTGCCCAGGCTCGAGCTCGCAGAGGAGCAGGCGAGGCGCTTCCTGAACGGTCAGGTTCTGCCCCTGGATGCCCCGCAAGGGGCGTGCCGCGTGTACCGCGGCCAGGGCGGCCTGCTGGGGATCGGCGAGGTCCAGGCGGGCAGCGGGTTGCGGCCGGTCAGGTTGATTGCAAGCGGCTGAAATACCGGGGGAAAAACTTGAATCCCGGCGGCTTTCTCGCTAGAATGCCGGCCTCACACACGAGCCCTAAAAGAGAGAAGAGCATGAGTTTGCAGGTTGCGCAGAAAGCGCAAGTGGTCAAGCAGTACCAGCGCGCCGGGAACGATACCGGCTCCCCCGAAGTTCAGATCGCGCTATTGACCGAGCGCATCAACGGTCTGACCGAGCATTTCAAGGCCCACGTGAAGGATTTCCACTCGCGGCGCGGACTGCTGAAGATGGTCAGCCAGCGCCGCAAGCTGCTCGATTACCTGAAGGGCAGCAACGCCGACAAGTATCGCTTGGTGATCGAGCGGCTTGGCCTGCGCAAGTAGCGTCCTGACGTTCTGCAGCAATCTCTTTCCTGAATGCCGTAGCAACGAACGCTCATCGGATCGATGAGCGTTTTTTGTTTGCGTCCCACACCTGAGGAATCCCTTTGAACCCGATCAAAAAGACATTCACCCTAGGCACGCAGCAGGTCACGCTGGAAACCGGCGAAATCGCGCGCCAGGCGCACGGTGCCGTGCTTTGCACGGTGGACGACACCGTGGTGCTCGCCGCGGTCACGGCCTCCAAGTCGCCCAAGCCCGGACAGAGCTTCTTCCCGCTTACGGTGGATTACGCCGAAAAAACCTACGCAGCCGGCAAGATCCCCGGCGGATTCTTCAAGCGCGAAGGGCGGCCGACCGAAAAGGAAACGCTGACCTCGCGCCTTATCGACCGCCCCATCCGGCCGCTGTTCCCGGACGGTTTCTACAACGAAGTGCAGGTGGTGGCGCAGGTGCTGTCGCTCAATCCCGAGGTGGATGCCGACATCCCCGCGATGATTGCGGTGTCCGCGGCGCTGACCTTGTCGGGCGTTCCGTTCAGCGGCCCGATCGGCGCCGTGCGCGTAGGCTACCTCGACGGCCAGTACGTGCTCAATCCGACCGCGTCCCAGATCAAGGAATCGCAACTCAACCTGGTCGTCGCCGGCACCAGCCAGGGCGTGCTGATGGTCGAGTCGGAGGCGCTCGAGCTACCGGAAGACGTGATGCTGGGCGCCGTAGTCTACGGCCACGAGCAGATGCAGTCCGCGATTACCGCGATCGAGGAACTCGCCGAACAGGCGGCGAAACCCGCCTGGGACTGGAAAGCGCCGGCAAAGGACGAGGCGCTGGTCGCGAAAATCACCGCCATTGCCGAGGCCGACCTGCGCAAGGCCTTCGAAATGCGGCAAAAAAGCCTGCGTTCCGACGCGCTCAAAGCAATCTCGAAGCGAGTGCATGAAGCGGTCGGCGTAGGCACCGAAGGCGGTCCAGACGCCAACACGGTGAACGACCTGTGCTTCGCGCTCGAGTCGAAGATCGTGCGCAACCAGATCCTCGACGGCGAGCCGCGCATCGACGGCCGCGATACGCGCACCGTGCGCCCAATCACCATTCGCACCGGCGTGTTGCCGCGCACCCACGGCTCGGCGCTGTTCACCCGCGGCGAGACGCAGGCGCTGGTGACCGTGACGCTCGGCACCGGGCGTGACGAGCAGATCATCGATGCGCTGGCGGGCGAGTACCGCGAGCGCTTCATGTTCCACTACAACATGCCTCCGTACGCGACCGGCGAAACGGGCCGCTACGGATTCACCAAGCGGCGCGAGATCGGCCACGGCCGCCTCGCCAAGCGCTCGCTGGTCGGCATGCTGCCGCCGGCCGCCGACTTCGGCTATTCGCTGCGCATCGTCTCGGAAATCACCGAGTCGAACGGCTCCTCCTCGATGGCCTCGGTCTGCGGCGGCAGCCTCGCGCTGATGGACGCGGGCGTGCCGATCAAGGACCACGTTGCCGGCATCGCGATGGGCTTGATCAAGGAAGGCAACCGCTTTGCGGTGCTGACCGACATCCTCGGCGACGAGGACCACCTCGGCGACATGGACTTCAAGGTCGCGGGCACCGAAAAGGGCCTGACCGCGCTGCAAATGGACCTCAAGATCGAGTCGATCAATAAGGGCATCATGCAGGTCGCGCTCGACCAGGCACGCGAGGCGCGCCTGCACATCCTCGCGCAGATGAAAACGGCGATGGGCGGTTCGCGCTCGGAACTCTCCAGCTTCGCGCCGCGCATCATCAAGATCAAGATCAACCCGGACAAGATCCGCGACGTCATCGGCAAGGGCGGCGTCGTGATCCGCGGCATCCAGGAAGAAACCGGCACCACCATCGAAATCGAGGACGACGGCATGATCTCGATCGCCTGCGTGTCGCCGGAGGGCGGCGAGGCGGCGCTCAAGCGCATCAAGGACCTGACCGCCGACGTCGAGGTCGGCAAGGTCTACGAAGGCACGGTGCTGCGCCTGCTCGATTTCGGCGCCATCGTGCAGTTGCTGCCGGGCCGCGACGGGCTGCTGCATATCTCGCAAATCAGCAACGAGCGCGTCAACGCCGTGGCCGACCACCTGAAGGAAGGCCAGACGGTGAAGGTCAAGGTGCTCGAAGCCGACGACAAGGGCAGAGTGCGCCTGTCGATGAAAGCGGTCGGCGCGCCCGAGGCGGCCAAGCAGGGGTAACGCGGGAAGGGGAAACAGGTCGCTTACTTCGCGACCTGTCTTTCACGCATTTCGTCGAGCGTCTTGCAGTCGATGCATAGCGTGGCCGTGGGCCGCGCTTCCAGGCGCTTGAGGCCGATTTCCACGCCGCAGCTTTCGCAGTAGCCGTATTCATTGGCGTCGATGCGCGCGATGGTCTCGTCGATCTTCTTGATCAGCTTGCGCTCGCGGTCGCGATTGCGCAGCTCGAGCGCCATGTCGGATTCCTGGCTGGCGCGGTCGTTCGGGTCCGCGAACACGGTCGCCTCGTCCTGCATGGTGTGCACCGTGCGGTCGATTTCCTCGGAGAGCTCGGCTTTCAGGTTCTCGAGGATCTTGCGGAAGTGCGTTCGCTGCTTCGCGTTCATGTACTCCTCGCCCTTCTTCGGGGCGTAGGGCGCGAAGTTCTTGCGACTCAGTTCGACCGGCATTTAAGCGTTCAGCCCGAAAAATGAAGGTGGCTTTGTAGCAGGAATTGCCCCCTGCCGCAAGCCGAAAAAAGAGTATCATTGGCCCCCGATTTTCGGGGTGTAGCGCAGCCTGGTAGCGCGCCTGCTTTGGGAGCAGGATGTCGGGAGTTCAAATCTCTCCACCCCGACCAGGTTTGCCCCGGGGCAGGCAAGGGGAGATGCGCGGCAGCAGGACGGATCTGCCCGTAGCTCAACCGGATAGAGCACCAGCCTTCTAAGCTGGGGGTTGTGGGTTCGAGTCCCGCCGGGCAGGCCAGAACGTGAGCAGTGCAGCAATGGTGGCCGTAGCTCAACGGTAGAGTCCTGGATTGTGATTCCAGTTGTTGTGGGTTCGAGTCCCATCGGCCACCCCACCATTTCCGAGTCCCGTGCAACCTCCACGCAAATGGCGCAAGCCCGTCTTCCCGGAACGGGTGACCGCGGGCGTCGCTTTCGTCGTCATCGCCAGCGCGGCGCTCGAACAGATCGGAGCCAACGCCGCGGGCGCGGCAGCGGGGCGCGACCCCGAATACCTGCACCAGCTGCGCGTGGGGGTGCGCCGCCTGCGTTCCGCGCTGCGCGCTTTCCGTCCGCTGTTGCGCAGGCGCCGCGCTGCCGAGATTGAGCTTCCCTGGCAGGGCATGATGCAGACTCTGGGGGATGCGCGCGATTGGGACGTTTTCGTGAAGACCCTGTCGCCGGGGCCGCTGCTGCTCGAGGCGGCCAAACGGCGCAGCACGTCGCAACGGCGCGCGCGTGCCTTGTTGGACTCGGAGGCATTCCGGCGGGCGCGAGGGATGACGCTGGCGCAAATCCACCGGGGTTTGTGGCGCCGTGGTGCCGACCCGGCGGAGGCGCTCGCTAGTTTCGCCCGGCCCGCCCTGGAAAAGCTCCACCGGGGCCTGCGCGAATCGGCGGAAGGAATCGATTGGCGCAACGCGGAGCGCCGCCACCGCGTGCGCATCCGCGTAAAGCGCATCCGCTACGCCTGCGATTTCTTCGCTCCCGCGTTTTCGGCGCGGCGGTTCGGCGCCTATCTCGAGGGCCTGCGCGGCATGCAGGACATACTCGGCGAGATGAACGACATCGAGGTGCAGCGCGTCCTGCTCCGAAGGCTGGTCCCGCGCCGCAGTCCGCTCGGCATCGTGCGCACCGAAGCCGTCTTGAGGGCTGCGCTCGCCGTGCGCGAGCACGAGCTCATCGGCGAGCTGGAGCCTGCCTGGCGCGCTTTCGAGACCGGCCGGCCGTTCTGGCGCCGTCCGGCAGTTGGCCGGCAGAAAGTATGAACACGCTGCCGGGTTCGCTCGTTTCGGGCCAGGCGAATTCCAGCTTCGGATAGGCGCGCTCCAGCGCCCGGCGATTGCCGCCGATCTCGCAGACCAGCAGTCCGCCGGGCGCGAGCCGGTCTTTCGCGTCCTCGATGATTTTCCTCACGAGGTCCAGGCCGTCCCTGCCGGCGGCAAGTGCCTGTGCCGGCTCGTGCCGGTATTCGGCCGGCAACTTCAGCATCGACCTGGCCGTGACGTATGGCGGGTTGCAGACGATGAGGTCGTACTTCTTCCTTTTCAACGCGCCAAACAGGTCAGAACGCATGGCGTGAACGCGCTTTGCCAGCTTGTATTTGTCGATATTGATCCTTGCGACCTGAAGGGCTGGGGTGGAAATATCCACCGCGTCGACATGAGCGCCTGGAAATTCGAGAGCAAGCAGAACTGCAAGGCATCCGGAGCCGGTACAAAGATCCAGCGCGCGCTTTGGCTCGCGCGCCAGCCAGGGGTTCAGGTGGTCGCGCAGCAGCTCCGCAATGAAGGAGCGCGGCACGATGGCGCGCTTGTCGATGTAGAAGGCATGCTCGCCCAGCCAGGCTTCCTTGAGCAGATAGGCGAGCGGCTTGCGCGTGCGGATGCGTGCACTGGCAAGCGCCTGTATCTTTAAGGCCTGCGCCGGGGCTATTTCCTGCTCAAGCAGATATCCAAGGACCGAGGAAATCAGCCAGGCGGATTCCTCCCGCGCGCTGTGCGTGCCGTGGCCGTAGTGCAATCTGGCGCGCGAGAATCGGCGCGCGGTCTGCCGTAGCAGTTCCGAGACTTTCAAGGAAGCAGGGAGCGCAGGATGTCGAGGTAGATGCGCGGCAGCCTGTCGTAGGCGTCCAGCTCGATATGTTCGTTCAGCTTGTGGATGCTCGCGTTCACTGGGCCGAGCTCGACGATCTCCGGGCAAATGTCGATGATGAAGCGGCCGTCCGAGGTGCCGCCGCCCGTGGAGAGCGTCGGCACCCGGCCCGCATTCGACTGTAGGGATTGCATGACCGCCTCGGTCAGCTTGCCTTGCTTGCTCAGGAACGGCTTGCCCCCCAGGGTCCAGGCAATGCCGTAATCGAGCTTGTATTTCTTCAGCACGCTCTCGAAGCGCTCCTTCAATGATTGCTCGGTGCTGGCGGTCGAGAAACGAAAGTTGCACAGCACTTCGGCCGAACCCGGCACTACGTTTTCTGCACCGGTGCCCGCATTCAGGTTCGAGACCTGGAAGCTGGTCGGCGGGAAGAATTCGTTGCCCTTGTCCCAGGTGGTCGCGGCAATCTCGGCCAGCGCCGGCGCGAGCTGGTGGATCGGGTTCCTAACCTGATCGGGATAGGCAACGTGCCCCTGCACGCCTCGCACCGTGAGCCGGGCAGACAGCGAGCCGCGCCGGCCGACGCGAACCATGTCGCCGAGCGCCTCGGCCGACGAGGGCTCGCCGACGATGCAGTAATCCAGCAACTCGCCGCGCGCCTTCAGGTGCTCCACGACGCGCACGGTACCGTCCACGGAAGGGCCTTCCTCGTCCGAGGTAAGCAGGAAGGCGATCGAACCGGCGTGCTTCGGCCGCTCGCGCACGAAGGTCTCGGCGGCGACGACGAAGGCCGCAATCGAGGATTTCATGTCGGCGGCGCCGCGGCCGTAAAGCTTGCCGTCGCGTACGCTCGGCGTGAACGGCTCGCTCAGCCACTCCGCCAGCGGCCCGGTCGGCACCACGTCGGTGTGGCCGGCGAAGCAGAGCAGGGGGCGGACCTCGCCGCGGCGCGCCCACAGATTGGCGACGGCGCCGCAGCGCATCGGTTCGCAGCGGAAGCCGGCGGCCGACAAGCGCGCGGCGATCAGTTCCTGGCAGCCCGCGTCATCGGGAGTGACCGAGCGCCGGCGTATCAGTTCCTGCGCGAGTTCCAGCGCTCCCTGCACTTCAGGCGCTGGCGTCGATCTTGAAGTCGCTGAAGGAGGCGCCGGGACCGGTATTGGAGAACGCGCTGTCCTTCTTGTCGTCCTTCTTGTCCCCATCGGGGGAGATGGCCGGCATCTGGCCGGTGATGTTGCCTGCGGTGGCCTGGTTGATCAGCCAGAGCATGTTGGTCGCCGAATCCGCGTTGGTCATGCATTCATCCTGCGTGATCGCGCCGTCCATGAACATCTTGAACAGCGACTGCTCGAAGGTCTGCGAGCCGGGCGCCATGCTCTTTTCCATGGCGTCCTTGATTTCGTTGATGTCGCCCTTTTCGATCAATTCGGCGATGTGCCGCGTGTTGAGCAGCACCTCGACCGCCGCCTTGCGAGCGCCGGTCTTGGTCCGCACCAGGCGCTGCGAGATGATGGCCTGCAGGGCGGCGGAAAGGTCCAGCAGAAGCGTCGGCCGGTTCTCCAGGGGGTAGAAGCTGATGATCCGGTTCATCGCGTGGTAGCTGTTGTTCGCGTGCAGCGTGGCGAGCGCAAGGTGGCCCGATTGCGCGTAGGCGAGCGCCATGCCCATGGTCTGCTTGTCGCGGATTTCGCCGATCAGGATGCAGTCCGGCGCCTGGCGCAGCGCGTTCTTCAGCGCCGTCTCGAAGCTCTTGGTGTCGGTGCCGACCTCACGCTGGTTGACGATCGACTTCTTGTTCTTGAAGATGAACTCGACCGGGTCTTCCAGCGTCAGGATGTGGCCCGACTTCTGCTCGTTGCGCAGGTCGAGCATCGCCGACAGCGAGGTGGACTTGCCCGATCCCGTGGCGCCGACCATGAGGATCAGGCCGCGCTTCTGCATGATGATTTCCTTCAGGATGTCGGGCAGGCCGAGCGTGTCGAACTTGGGCACATCGCCTGGAATGAAGCGCACCACCACCGCGGGCGAGCCCTTCTGCCGGAAGGCGCTGATCCGGAACGCGCCGACGTTCTCCAGCGCGAAGGCGGTGTTCAGCTCCATCTCGCTTTCATATTCCTTGATCTGTCGCTCGGTGAGCACTTCATAAAGCAGCGTCTTGACCGCGTCGGCGTTCAGCACGGTCTGGTTCACCGGCACCGCGACGCCGTTGATCTTGATGTTGATCGGCGAACCGACCGACAGGAAGATGTCCGAGGCCTTCTTCTCGGCCATTACCTGGAACAGACGCTTCATCGCCGACATGGTGCTCTCCCGAAAATGCGCAACCCCCCTAGTTTAATCCCCGCGGAGGAGTTCGTTCAGGCTCGTTTTCGCCCTGGTCTTCGCGTCCACCTTCTTGACGATGACCGCGCAGTAGAGGGAACAATTCGGGGTTCCGTTGCGGCCGACCGCGGGCAGGGTGCCTGAAACCACCACCGACCCGGCGGGCACCCGGCCGTAAAGAATTTCCCCGGTCTCGCGGTCGAAGATCTTGGTGCTCTGGCCGATGTAGACCCCCATCGACAGCACGCTGTTTTCTTCGACGATCACGCCCTCGACCACTTCCGAGCGTGCGCCGATGAAGCAGTTGTCCTCGATGATGGTCGGATTGGCCTGCACCGGTTCGAGCACCCCGCCGATGCCGACGCCTCCCGACAGGTGCACGTTCTTGCCGATCTGCGCGCAGGAGCCGACCGTGGCCCAGGTGTCCACCATGGTGCCCTCGTCGACGTAGGCGCCGACGTTGACGTAGGAGGGCATCAGGACCACGTTTTTCGCCAGGTAAGAGCCGCGCCGCGCCATGGCGGGCGGTACGACCCGCACTCCGCTTTTTTCGAAATCGAAGGAACCGAATTTCGAAGCAACCTTGTCGTAATAGCGCGTAGCGCCGCCGTCCATGACCCGGTTGTCCTCCAGGCGAAAGGAAAGCAGTACGGCCTTCTTGATCCATTGGTGGGTGACCCACTTGCCGCCGGTTTTCTCCGCCACGCGCAGCTTGCCGGCGTCCAGGCCGGCGACCACTTCCTCGACCGCATCGCGCAGCGCGCGCGGGGCGTTGGACGGATTGATGGAACCGCGGTTTTCCCAGGCTTCGTCGATGATTTTGTTCATAGGCTCTTGGCAAATTGCGTCATCCGCTCCGCGGCTTCGGCGCATTCGGCTAGCGGCGCTACCAGGGCGACGCGAACGTGGTTTTTTCCGGGATTCACGCCGGCCGATTCGCGTGCGAGGAAGCTCCCCGGCAGGACGAGGACATTATAGTCACGCTGCAATCTGCGGGCGAACTCGGCGTCATCGATCGGCGTACGGATCCACAGGTAGAACCCGCCGTCAGGCATTGCCGTTTGCAGGTGCCTTTGCACCAGGGGCAGCACGGCAGAGTACTTCGCCGCGTACAGACGCCTGTTCTCGCGCACGTGCGCTTCGTCGTTCCACGCGGCGATCGAGGCGCGCTGCACTGAGTGGCTCATCGCTGACCCGTGGTAGGTACGGTACAGCAAGTAGGCCTTGAGCAGGGCCGCGTCACCGGCGACGAAGCCGGAGCGCATGCCCGGTGTGTTGGAACGCTTCGAGAGGCTGGAGAACATGACCAGCCCCCGGAAATCCTTCCGCCCGAGGCGCCAGGCGGCCTGCAATGCTCCGAGCGGCGGCCTGGCCTCGTCGCAGTAGATCTCGGAATAGCACTCGTCCGAGGCGATGGCGAAGCCGTGCCGGTCGGAAAGCTCGAAGAGTTCGCGCCATTCCTCGAAGGGCATCACACGCCCCGTGGGGTTGCCGGGCGAACAGGCGTAGACGAGCTGCACGCCCGACCAGTCGATCTCTCCCAAACGCATGCCGCTGTTGAGGAACACCGGCGCGGCACCAGCAAGGAGCGCCGCGCCCTCGTAGATCTGATAGAACGGATTGGGACAGACGACTTTTGCCGTTGCGCTGGGGTTGATAATTGTTTGAGCAA
>DATJYN010000126.1:0-38031 GCA_035499575.1 Burkholderiales bacterium
TTGTCGGTGAGCGCCGGGATCAGCGGCGCGACCATCACGCCGCAGGGAATGCCGGCCGAGGCGAGCGCGCGGATCGCGTCCAAGCGCCGCCTAGGGCTGGCGGCGCGCGGCTCGAGCGTGCGCGCCAGGCGATGGTCGAGCGTGGTGATCGAAATGAAGGCCTTCACCAGGTTCTTCTTCGCCATCGGCGCCAGCATGTCGATGTCGCGCTCGATCAGCGCCGACTTGGTGACGATGGTGAGCGGGTGGTCGCAGGCCGCGAGCACTTCGATCAACCCGCGCATGACCCTGTAGCGCCGCTCGATGGGCTGGTAGCAGTCCGTATTGGTGCCGAACGCCATCGGCGTGGCGCGGTAGCCGCGCTTCGAGATCGCCTCCTTCAGCAGTTCCACCGCGTTGGTCTTGGCGAACAGCCTGGTTTCGAAATCCAGGCCGGGCGACAGCTCCAGGTAGGCGTGGCTTGGCCGCGCGTAGCAGTAGATGCAGCCGTGCTCGCAGCCCCGGTAGGGGTTGACGGACTGCTCGAACGGGACGTCGGGCGAATCGTTGCGCGCGATGATCGAGCGCGCGCTCTCTTCGGTGACCGTGGTCTGCGGCGCGGGCGGCGCTTCGTCGTCCTGCGCCCAGCCGTCGTCATAGGGCGAACGCACGTCGCCTTCGAACCGTCCCTGGATCTGCGAAAGTGCGCCGCGCAGCTTGGTCATTTCAACCTAGAATGGCTTTCCCTTCCCGGTACTGTATATAAAACCAGCCCCGTGAGCAATTCCGCGCAGGCAGAGAGACGCAACGTCGGCATGCTCGCCGCCTGCCAGGCGATGCTGTTCACCAACAATTCGACGCTGATCGCGATCAACGGCCTGGCCGGCCTCGCGCTCGCGCCCACGCCGTCGCTCGCCACGCTGCCGGTGACCTGCTGGGTGGCGGGCGGGGCGATCGCGACCATGCAGGCCTCGCAGTACATGAAGAGCGTGGGCCGGAAGGCGGGGCTCATGCGCGGCGCCTCGATCGGCATCTTCGGCGCGTTGATCTGCGCGGCGGCGGTCTGGCAGGCCAGCTTCTGGCTGCTGTGCTTCGGCGCGCTCGTATTCGGCACCTTCAACGCCTTCGGCCAGTATTACCGCTTCGTCGCTTCCGAAGTCGCCTCGCCGGATTTCCGCGCCACCGCCGTGTCGCTCGTGCTCGCCGGCGGCCTGGTGGGCGGCGTGCTCGGCCCGACCACGAGCCGGGTCACCGTGGACCTGGTGGAACCGCGCTTCGCCGGCGCCTACCTGGCGCTGATCTTCTTCGTGCTGGTGACCATGGCGATCCTCTCGCGCATCCGGATCCCGGACCTGAGCGCCGCCGAGCAGGCGGCGAGCGGCCGGCCGATGGCGGAAATCGCCCGGCAGCCGAAGTACGTCGTCGCCGTGACGGCGGGCGCGATCAGCTACGGCGTGATGAATTTCCTGATGACTTCGACGCCGATCGCGATGCGCGTCTGCGGGCATCCCTACGGCGATGCGGCTTTCGTGATTTCCTCGCACGTGGTGGCGATGTTCGCGCCCTCGTTCGTGACCGGGCCGCTGATCAAGCGCTTCGGCGTGATCCAGGTGATGCTGGTGGGCGCCGCGCTGAACATCGTTTCGATCGCGATCGCGCTGTCGGGCGTGCAGGTGGTGAATTTCTGGTGGTCGCTGGTGCTGCTGGGCGTCGGCTGGAATTTCCTCTATATCGGCGCGACCAACCTGCTGACCGAGACCTACCGTCCCGAGGAGCGCGCCAAGGCGCAGGGCTTCAACGAGACCTCAATTTTCGTCATGATGGCGATTTCGTCGTTCAGTTCGGGAATGATCGTCACCAACGCCGGTTGGGAGAAGGTGAACTACGCCGCGACGCCGCTGATCGCCGTGATCATCGTTGCCCTGGCTTATCTGTCGATCCATAAAAGGAGGCCGGCGGCGTGACGACGGCGGCGCCGGCTCAGGTGGGTATGCGCCTCGAGGAAGTCGATACGCCGGCGCTGATCCTCGACCTGGACGCGTTCGAGACGAACCTCAAGCGGCTGGCGGATGCCGTGGCGGGAGCGGGCAACCGGGTGCGCGTGCGCGCCCACGCCAAGACGCACAAGTGCCCGGAGATCGGCAAGCGGCAGATGGCGGCGGGCGCGGTCGGCGTCTGCTGCCAGAAGGTATCCGAGGCCGAGGCGATGGTCGACGGCGGCATCGGCGACGTGTTGGTGTCGAACGAGATCGTCGGCGCGCGCAAGCTCGAGCGGCTGGCCGCGCTGGCAAGGCGCGCGCGCATCGGCGTCTGTGTTGACCACGCGGACAACGTGCGCGACCTGCAGGCGGCGGCGCGGGCCGCCGGCGCGACGATCGAAACCTACATCGAGCTGGAAGTCGGCATGCGCCGCTGCGGCGTCGCGCCCGGTGCGCCGGCGCTGGCATTGGCGAAGGCGATTGTCGGATCGCCCGACCTCAGGTTCGCCGGCATCCACGCCTACCACGGACGCGCGCAGCACATCCGTTCCATGGAAGAGCGGCGCGCGGTCATCACCAACGCCGCGCTGATCGTGAAGAACACCAAAACGCTGCTCGCGGGAGCGGGCATTCCCTGTCCCACGGTCACCGGCGCGGGCAGCGGCACCTTCATGTTCGAAGTGGGGCTCGGCGCCTGGGATGAGATCCAGCCAGGTTCCTACGTATTCATGGATTGGGATTACGCGCGCAACGAATGGGCGCCGCCGATGCCGCGTTTCGAGCACGCATTGTTCGTGCTGGCCACGGTGATGAGCCGGCCGGATGCGAAGCTGGCGGTGGTGGACGCCGGCCTGAAAGCTTCGAGCGTCGATTCCGGCATGCCCGGCGTCTGGGACCGCCCGGGGCTCTCTTATACGCGTGCCTCCGACGAGCACGGCTGGGTGGAGGTCGGCGCGGGGGCGGTGGCGCCCGGACTGGGCGATAAATTGCTGCTGGTGCCGGGACATTGCGATCCTACGGTGAACCTGTACGACTGGTATGTTTGCGTGCGAGGGGGCGTGGTCGAAGACCTGTGGCCGATTACGGCGCGCGGGGCCGTTTATTGACGGGGGGAGCATGCGCAAGCAATACCTGAATCCGAAGGAAATTTTCCAGTCGCCGTTTTTCACGCACACCGTGTCGGTGTCGGGGCCGGCGAAAGTCGTCTATGTATCGGGGCAGGTGAGCTACGACCGCGACGGTTTCGTCATCGGCAAGGACGACATGCGTGCCCAGGCCGAGCAGGTATTCAAGTGCCTCGCGCATAACCTCAGGGCCGCAGGCGCGACCTGGAGCGACGTGGTGAAGCTGAACGGCTACATGGTGCGCATGAACAACGAATCGGTGAACCTCTACCGCGAAGTGCGCTCGCGCTACCTCGATGCGAAGCGCATGCCGGCGAGCACGCTGGTCGGCGTCAAGCGGCTGGTGCACGACGACCTGCTGCTGGAAGTCGAGGTGGTCGCGGTGGTGGCCGAGAAGGAAGCGCCCAAGAAGGTGGCGAAGAAGAAGGGTTGAAAGCCCCGGCGTTGAAGCCTTCTTCCTACGGCTGGGTGGTGGTGCTGTGCGCCTTCACCCTGATGTTCGTCGGATTCGGCGCCGCCTATTCCTTCGCCGCGTTCTTCCGCGCGTTCGAGTCGGAGTTTGGCGCCTCGCGCGCGCACATCTCGCTGGTGTTCTCGTTGTGCGCCTTCCTTTATTTCCTGCTCGGCGCGCCGGGCGGCATGCTCGCCGACCGCTACGGCACGCGCAATGTCGCGCTGGCGGGCGTCGGTTTTCTGGCCGCGGGCCTGGCAGCTGCGAGCTACGCGACTTCAGTCGAAGTGCTCTACACCACCTATTCGATCGGCCTGGGCGTCGGCATCGGCCTGACTTACGTACCCTCGGTGGGCGCGGTACAGCCCTGGTTTGAAAAGCGCCGCGTGCTCGCCTCCGGCATCGCGGTTTCCGGCATTGGCGCCGGCAACCTGCTCGTGCCGCCGCTGTCGGCATGGTGGATCGAAGCCTTCGGTTGGCGTGGCGCCTACCTCGCGCTTGCTGCCTGCACGCTGGTGCTGGGCGGCCTGGCGGCGGCCGCGATTCGCAACCGGCCGGCGGGACAGGGCCGCGCGACCGAGGGCGTGTCGCTGCGCGCGGCGATGCGCTCGCGCAATTTCTGGGTGCTGTACGGCACCCTGGTGCTGTCCGGATTCGGCTGCTTCGTACCGCTCGTGCACCTCGGCCCCTATGCGGTCGACGCCGGGCACCCGGAGTCGTTCGCGGTGCTGTTGGTGAGCCTCATCGGCCTGGGCAGCCTGGTCGGGCGCTTCGCCATCGGCAGCATCGCCGATCGCTTCGGCAGGATGCGCTCGCTCTCGCTGATGTACTTCGGCATGGCGCTGATGCTATTGACGTGGTGGGCTTCGACGGCCGCGCTCGCGCTGTCGTTCATGGCGGTCGGTTTCGGTATCTGCTACGGCGGCTTCGTCGCCACCTTTCCGACAGTGGTCATGGACCTGTTCGGCGCGAAATCCGTCTCCGGCATCATCGGCAGCATTTACACGGCAGCCGGCCTCGGCACCTTGCTCGGGCCGCCGCTCGCGGGCGCGGCCTTCGATCGCACCGGCAGCTACAGCGCGCCGATCCTCGGCGCTGCGGCGCTCGCGCTCATCGCGGCCGTGGGCGTAAGATTTTTGCACGCAAGAAGTTGATTGAAATTGAATTCCGATAAAAATGCCCAAAAGGCCTGACCTGGTGGTCAGCGAAGAGCGCGGTGTGCGCCACCTGCACGTCGGTGGCGAGGCGATCCAGAGCGCGATGCGCCTCGACGACCCGTTCGCCCTCGAACTCGACTACACGCGCTGCATGATGGCTTTCCTGCTGTTCCATCCCGAGCCGCGGCGCGCGCTGATGATCGGGTTGGGCGGTGGCTCGCTCGCCAAGTTTTTCCACCGGCAGTTGCCGAAGCTGCGTACCCACGTGGTGGAATACGATGAGCGGGTGATCGCCACCGCGCGCGCGCTGTTCCATGTTCCGGCCGACGATGCGCGCCTGACGATCGAGCACGGCGACGGCGTCGAGGCGCTGGCGCCGGAGTGCTGCGACCTGCTGGTGGTGGACGGTTTCGAGGACGAATCGACGTCGCCTGCACTGGTGTCGCAGGCCTTCTTCGACGCCGCCTGGTGCGCGCTCGAGGAACCGGGCGCCCTCGTCATGAACGTCATGGACGACGACAAGGACTTCGATCGCCACCTGCAGCGCATGGAACGCGCCTTCGGCGGCGCGGTGCTGGCGTTCCGGTCCCTGCGGGACCCGAACATCGTCGTGCTTGGCTTGAAAGCTGCGCCACTCGATATCGAGTGGCGCGAACTGCGGGATCGCGCCAACGTGCTAGAGAGGAAATACGGCCTGCCGTTCCCGCGCTACGTCGAGCGGCTGCGCAGCATGAACCGCTGGACCAGCGGCCAGTTGCTCATCGTGCCGCCGCCCGGAGGCGGCTGATGGCGCTCGATCCCGCTGAAATCGCCGCGCTTGCCGCGGCGGCATTCGCCGGCTCGGTGGTGTTCGGCATAACGGGCTTCGGCGCGGCGCTGGTGACGGTGCCTTTTGCGACGCATTTCGTGCCGCTGCCCTTCGCGCTGGCGCTGTTCGTGCTGATGGACCTTGCCAATGCGTTCCGCATCGGCTTCGAGAACCCCAGGAACGCGGTGAAGAGTGAATGGACGCGCATGGTGCCGATGATCGTGGTCGGGACGGTCACGGGCGTGACGCTGCTGGTGAACCTGCCGCGCGGCGCGGCGACGCTCGCACTGGGGGTCTTCGTGCTGCTGTTCGCGCTTTATAGCCTGCTGCGCAACCCGGACACGCACCGCGTGGTGTCTTCGCGCTGGGCCTGGTTCGCGGGCCTGACGGGCGGCATTACCAGCACCATATTCGGCGCCGGCGGCCCGCCCTACGCCATGTACCTGTCGCAGCGCGGGCTCTCGAAGGAGCAGTACCGGGCGACGCTGGGACTCGCGACGCTTACCAGCATCTCGATCCGCACGGTCGCGTTCTTCGCGACGGGCTTCCTGCTCGATCTCAAGGTCTGGACCTATGCCGCCTTCGTCGTGCCCGCCGGTCTTGCCGGCATCTGGGCCGCCAGCCACCTGTTCCGGCGCATGTCGCGGGAAATCCTCATGCGGGCGGTGGCCGCAATGCTGCTCGCGAGCGGCATTGCGCTGATCCTGCGCGCGCTGGGTCAGATGTAGATATAGTCCCGCGCCCACGGCAGCGGGTTGCACGCAGGATCTGCGCTCTTCACCGCGAGCACCTGGTGGATGGTGACCCAATTGCGCTCGAAAGCATGAGCACAGCCCGCGAGGTAGAGCCGCCAGATCCGCGTCGTTTTTTCTCCGGCGCTGGCACGTGCGGCATCCAGCTTCGCTTCCAGCCGGCTCGACCAAGTCCGCAGCGTCCGCGCGTAGTGCTGGCGCAGGGTCTCGACATCCATCACTTCCAATCCGACGGCGGACATCTCGCGCACCACCCGCGAAAGATGCGGCAGTTCGCCGTGCGGGAACACGTATTTCTCGACGAATTTGCCTGCTCCCAAGCCGACCTCACGGCTGTCCGCATCGGCCGAGGTGATGCCGTGGTTCATCGCGATGCCGCCGTCCGCGAGCAGCCGCCGGATCGTGCCGAAATACAGGGGCAGGTTCTTCAGGCCGACATGCTCGAACATGCCGACCGAGGCGATCTTGTCGAAGACTTCCTCGCCTGGCACGTCCCGGTAGTCCATCAGCTGCACGCGGCAGCGATCTTCGAGACCCGCGGCGCGGATGCGCTCGGACGCCAACAGCTGCTGGTTGACGGACAGCGTGACGCCGGTGGCGCGCACGCCGTACTTTTGCGCAGCGTGCAGCACGAGCGCGCCCCAGCCGCAGCCGATGTCGAGGAAGCGCTCGCCGGGCTGCAGGCGCAGCTTCCTGCAGATGTGGTCGAGTTTCTGCAGCTGCGCGGTTTCGAGGTTTTCCTCGCCGCTGCGGTAGTAGGCGCATGAATACACCATGCGGGGGTCAAGCCACAGGCCGTAAAAATCGTTCGAGACGTCGTAGTGATAGCGAACGGCCTCCGCGTCGCTGCGCTTCGCGTGGCCGGCGAAGCGGGGCAAGCGGCCCTTTGCCGCCTTGCCCCAGGAGCGCGCCAGTTTTTCGATCGCGCGCAACGCCTCGTCTATCGGGCCTTCGAGCTCCAGGTCGCCGACGACGTATCCTTCGCCCAGTTCGGCAAAATCGGGGCTGGCGAAGCGCTGCAGCGCGCTGGCGCCCGTCAGGCGAAAGGTGACCCGCGGGCACCTGCCCAGTTCATAGCGCTTGCCGTTCCACAACTCGATCGCGAGGGGGACTTCGACGCGCGACCTGAGCGCCGCAAGCTCTTTCTCGATGCGCGACTCGAGAAACATGGCCTTGCAATCCTACGCCGATTTCTCCCGCATGGTGACGAACTCTTCGGCCGCGGTCGGATGGATGCCGATGGTGGCGTCGAACTGCGCCTTGGTGGCGCCCAGCCGGATCGCGATCGCGACGCCCTGGATGACTTCGCCCGCATCGGGGCCGAGCATGTGGGCGCCGACCACGCGCTGGCTGGCGGCGTCGACCACCAGCTTCATGAAGATCTTCTCCTCGCTCTTGCCCATGCTGTGCTTGAGCGAGCGGAAACTGGCCTTGTAGAGGTCGAGCTTGCCGTAGCGCTCGCGCGCCTTCTCCTCCGAAAGGCCGACCGTGGCGAGGTTCGGGTGCGCGAATACCGCGGTAGGCACGTTTTCATGGTCCACCGGCGTCGGCTTGCCGCCGAACAGCGTCTTCGCGAGCGCCATGCCCTCGGCGGTGGCGACCGGCGTGAGGTTCAGCCGGTTGGTGACGTCGCCGATGGCGTGGATCGAGGCCACCGAACTCTTCGAGTATTCGTCGACGACGATCGCGCCATCGGCGGCGAGCTTGACGTCCGACGCTTCCAGTCCGAGGTTCGCCGTGTTGGGCTTGCGCCCGGTGGCGAACAGCACGAGGTCGAATTCCGCGGCTGAACCGTCTTCGAACGTCACTTTCAATCCCTTCTCGATTTTTGCCGGATTCGTCTTCAGCAAGATCGAAACCCCTTTCCTGCCCATCTCCTCGGCGAGCCGCTTGCCGAGCTCCGCGTCGAAACCGCGCAGCAGCTGCGCGCCGCGGTAGGCGAGCGTGGTCTTCACGCCGAGGCCGTTGAAGATGGAGGCGAACTCGACCGCGATGTAGCCGCCGCCCACGACCAGCGCCCGCGCCGGGAGTTTTTCGAGGTGGAAGGCCTCGTTCGAGGTGATCGCGAGCTCTGCGCCGGGGATATCCGGTTTTTGCGGCCAGGAGCCCGTCGCGACCAGAATGTGCTGTGCCGTGTACCTCTTGCCGTCCAGCGAGACGGCGTGGGGGCCGAGCACGACCGCGCGCCCGCGCAGGATGGTGGTGCCGGCATTGGCCAGCGCGCGCTCGTAGACGCCGTTCAGGCGGGCGATCTCGCGGTCCTTGTTGGCCAGCAGGCGCGTCCAGTCGAAGCTGGGCTCGGCGATGTTCCAGCCGAAATCGGCGGCGTCTTTCAGTTCCTCGCGCACATGCGCGGCATAGGAGAAGAGCTTCTTCGGGATGCAGCCCACGTTGACGCAGGTGCCGCCGAAGTTTCCGGACTCCGCGACGGCGACGCGCGCGCCGAGGTTGGCCGAGAAGCGGCCGGCGCGGACGCCGCCCGAGCCGCCGCCTATGGTGAAGAGATCGAAGTCGTAATTCAGAGACTACGGCTACTTCAGGTTCTTGAGGTTCATCCCGACGAGGTCGACCATCGCGCTCAATTTCATGTGCTGGGGCTTGTCGGCCAGCCACTTCATCGCGTTGTTGACGCGCTGCTCGATCTGCGCGGCCGGCATGCCCTCGATGCCGATGAACAGCTTGGCAAGATCGGTCAATCCGGCTGCCGCGGCCTCCGAGCCTACTTCGCGGAGCTTCGCCTCGATCGCCGCGCGGTCGAGATTGGTCACCAGCTTCATGGTCGGCTCGTTGCTCATGGCGCGTCCCTTTCGGCGGATAGTATATAGCGTCCGGATGCCTCTCGGGCGCGTCCCTCCGCCACCAGCTTGTCCAGGTGCGCGGTGAGCGAGCGCATCGCCACCGGATGCAGCCGGGGCGATACTTCATCATAAACATCGGTCACCAGCTCCTCCAGCGTCGCAGGCCCCTTGCGCTGCAACGCAGCGGCGACCTTGGCTTCTCGCGCCAGCCGGTGCGCGATCAGGCGCCGTACTTCCTTGTGCGGCGCGCCGATGAGATAGCCGTGTCCTGGCGCGAAGATGGCGACATCCAGGGCGAGCAACCGCTCCAGCGACGCGAGGTAGACGCGCATGTCGCCGTCCGGCGGATTGATCACCACCGTCGAGCCCTGCATGACGTGATCGCCGGTGAAGAGCATGCGCGTCTCCTCCAGCAGATAGCAGAGATGGTTTGAAGCATGCCCGGGGGTATGTATGGCGCGCAGATTGAAGCCGTCCAGCGATAGCTGGTCGCCGTCCGACAGCACGCGATCCGGGGCGAAGCTGTGGTCCTGGTTGCCTTCCGCGGGCCGAGGGCGGCCCATCGACTGCGCGCCAGTCGCCGCTTTCAACAGGGCGGCCGCGGGCGAATGGTCGACATGCGTATGCGTGGCCAGGATCCAACGGATGCGACCGGCGCCGGCTTCAAGGATCTTCGCGATGTGCGCATCGATCGCAGGGCCAGGATCGATGACGGCCAGATCCCCGCCATTGTCAATGCCGCCTACAAGGTAGGTATTGGTACCCGGGCCGGTCATCATTCCGGGATTGGGCGCAGTGATGCGGGTGACGTAGCGGTCCAGGCGCTTCGGGATGTCCGGCTGGATGACGAAGCAGGTATTGCCCTTTTCCTCCGGGTCGCTCCAGTGGATCTCGTGGTAGGGCGGGTCGGCGCGCCGGAACAGGCGCTGCGAGCCCTCGTGGTCGAGCGCCCAGCAGGCCGCGTTCACTTCGATATCGCCCAGGCCGCCCGCGTGGCGGAAGATCTCCGCCGGCGTGCGGAAGGCCGCAAGGTCCTCGAGCGTGCTGCGCGTCGGGAAGATGAGTTCGATTTCCTTGCGCTTGCCGCGCTCGAGCGCATCGCGCGGGCTCGCCCACACGCTGTGCACGGTTTCCGAGCGATCGTGCGCGCCTTGCTGGCCGTCGGGGGCGCAGGCGACGAAAAATCGCGTGCTGAAGCGCCGCGACCGGCCCGGCGCCGTGATCCAGTGGCTGTAGTAGGCGATTTCCTGCGCGCGGACGAAGAGATTTTCCTGTTCCAGGAATTCGCTGAACAGCAGCGTTCCGGCATTGAGCGGTTCGCGCAGGTGCGCGAGCGCCGCGGCACGCTGCGGATCGACGGGAAGATCCTTCTTATCCCAGGCAAGCAGAATCCCGGATTCCTCGAAGCACTCGCGCGCCGCCGCGACCCAGTAGGCGAGGCCGCCCGTCGCGAGGCCGAGGCGAGCGCTCGCCTGTGCGTCGTCGAGCCCGCGCACCCGTTGAGCTGCGCGCTCGCTTGCGTCGTCCGGGTCGAGTGCGCCGCCCGGAAACACGTAGGCGCCGGGCAGGAAGGCCGCCTTGTTGGTGCGCTGGAGCATGAATACTTCGGGCGCCGCGCTGCCTTCCCGCAGCAGCAGTATCGTCGCCGCAGGACGCGGCTTCTGATGTTCGGCGCTCACGCGCTTCTTCCGGCGCGGTCCTTCTCATTCTGCGCCTTGATCTTCGCGCGCATGCGCTCCCAGTCTGCGTCGCTTAGCTTGTCCAACTCGTTGAAGGAGGCGCCGTTGGCGAGAGATCCCGCGCCGTCGACCGCGATGGTTTCGCCGGTCAGCCACTCGCAGCCGTCGGCCATCAGGAAGGTGGCGAGGTTCTGCAGCTCCGGCATCTGGCCGATGCGGCGCATCGGGTTGCGTTCGTTGCCGTCCTCGAATTTGCCGTCCGGGCGCAGTCGTTTCGAGGCGCCTTCGGTCGGGAACGGTCCGGGTGCGATCGCGTTTAGCCGGATGCCATAACGGCCCCACTCGACCGCAAGCGACTTGGTCATCACGTGCAGTCCCGCCTTCGACATCGCCGAGGGAACCACGTAGGGCGATCCGGTATGCACCCAGGTCACCAGGATCGAAATGACCGAACCCTTGTGGCCGGCGGCGATCCAGCGCCGGCCCACCGCGTGCGTCACGTAGAAACTGCCGTGGAACACGATGTTGGCGATGGCGTTGAAGCCGTTCGGCGTGAGGTCCTTGGTCGGGCTGATGAAATTGCCCGCCGCGTTATTGACCAGGCCCGTCAGGGGACCCGCTTCGTCCCAGACGCGTTGCACCATGGCATCGACCGCCTGCGCGTCGCGGATGTCGACCGCATGGGTTCCAACCTTGCCGCCGTGCGCCTGCATCAATTCACGGGCGGTTTCTTCCAGTACGGCGCCGCGGCGGCCGGCGATCCAGACTTCGGCGCCGAGCTGGAGGTAGCGTGCGGCAATCTCCTTGCCCAGCCCGGTGCCGCCGCCGGTGACCAGGATCCGCTTACCCTTGAGGAGATCTTCCTTGAACATGGACGCTCCGGGACACAGGAAGCGCCCATTGTAATCACGCCGGTGCGGTCTCCTCCGACGCGTAGGAGGCGATGCCGTTGCCGAAGGACCAGTTTTCCCGCGCAACTTCGACCAGGTTGATCCACACGTCTTCCGGGCGCAATCCCACCGCCGTCCCCAGGCGCTGCGCCACGGTCCGATACAGCGCGCGCTTCAGATGCAGCGACCGGCCCAATGCCAGCGTAATCTGCACCATGATCAGCTCTCGGCTGCGGTGGATGCCGAGAAACTCCCGGTTGAAATCCATATCCTCGGCGTCGTGTTCGGTGATGATCTGGAAGCGGTCTTTGGCCGGGACATTGATCGTCTCGACCATGGCCTGGTGGATCGCGTCGCCGACCTTGCGGCGGTAGGACGCCGGCTTGCCCTTGAGCAGCGAAATGCGCACGAGTGGCATGGCGTTACTCCTCTAGGCGAGCGACACCGACGCGTCGGCGAAAGCCTGCACGATGGTCAAGCCGGCGCTGGCGATGCGGTAGCAGGCACCGTTTTGCAGCACCACGTCCTTGCGGCTGTTTTCCTCGGTGACCCACACCGTGCCTTCGCGGGCGCAAAGCGTGGTACCGATGCTGTCCCTCAGTTTCAAGGTCTGCCCGCGGGCCAACCGCAGGGCGCCGGAAGCGATTTCGAGTTTCATGGCGATTCCTTTCTAGGGGTCGGTGGAGGCTTCAGCCCAGGCGCTCGATCCAGCGCGGCGCGTGCACGTGGAAATGCGGCGTCAGGTGCCTGCGCAGCCACGCGAACGCGGCATGCATCGCGCGCGCGCGTTCCCGGCTGGCTGTGGCATAGATACGGCGCACCCGGGCGGGGTTGCTGTGGAACTCTTCCAGGATGTAGCGGCTCATGGGGTTCTCCTTGCGTTTGACATGCGCATGTTGCATCCTTGCGGCCTTGGTCTCAAACGGGGAATTCACGGGTCTGGGATGCAAAAAAGTAATGCGAAAAACGGTTCCGGCGAGGCACGCCAGCCGCGCCTGCCCTCCCTGGACTTGCTGCGAGGATTCGAGGCGGCCGCGCGCCTGCTGTCCTTCACCCGGGCTGGCGAGGAGCTCTACCTGTCGCAATCGGCGGTGAGCCGCCAGATCCAGGAGCTGGAGGATCAGGTTGGCGTGCCACTGTTCGAGCGCAAGCACCGGGCGCTTGCGCTCACTGACGCAGGCCAGGCCCTGTATGCCGCATCCGCGCAGGTGCTGGCGACGATGCGCAGCGTGACCGACCGCCTTCGCGCCGGGCGCGGCCGCCAGACCCTGGCAGTGACGACGACGCAGTCCTTCGCCTCGCTCTGGCTGATTCCGCGTCTTGCCGGTTTCACGCGCAAGCACCCCGGGCTGGACGTGCGCATCAGCGCCGAGACGCGGGTGCTGGATCTGGAACGCGACGGCCTGGACCTGGCGATCCGCCATGGTCCGGCCAAGATGGTCGGCGCGTCCGCGGTACGGCTGTTCGGCGAGCGCATGTTTCCGGTCTGCAGCCCGAAGCTGATGAAGGACAAGGACCGGCCGCTGCGCGAACCGCGGGATCTGAGGCATCACGTGCTGCTGCAGTACGACGATCCGGACGGCCGCCACCCATGGATGCACTGGAAGACCTGGCTCGAAGTGGAGCGCCTGACGGATTTGCGGCCGGCGGGCAATCTCGTGTTCTCCGGCTACGACCAGATCATCCCGGCGGCGATTGCGGGCCATGGCGTTGCGCTTGGCCGCAGCCCGCTGGTGGGCGAGGCGATGGCCGCGGGCGAACTGGTGGCGCCCTTCAAGCGGAGCGCTGATCCCGCGCGCGCCTATTACGCAATCCTGTCGAAAAATACCGGCGGCCGGCAGGAAGTCGCCGATTTCCTCGCCTGGCTCAAGGAGGAAGCAAAGAAGGAAGAGCTCTAGGCGGTCTCGGCGAGGCGGAAACGCACGCCGCAGACCTCGACCGCGGCGTCAGTGGCCACGCAATCGCGCGCTTTCGCCGCCCGGAGGATATGCGCGCGATTGGCCACCTGCAGTTCGATTCCCGTCAGCGCTGCCTCGCTACTGCCGGGCAGGAAGTTGATGGCGCCGGTATCCAGTGCGATTCGGAAGCTGTCGCCAGCTGCCCGATGCGCCGGCCTTTGCAGGATCTCGCTCCAGCGCGTCGAAAACCCCTCCGGATCGGGGCATTCGATTTCGGCGGCAAGCAGGCGTTCCGTGATGTCGCTGCGGATAGCTTTCCGCCAGTCTCGGCCGGCGGGCGCGTAGGCGTCCAGCGGATCTTCACCCTGCTCAGTGCGGTTGAATTCCAGCATCGCGGCGCCGGTATCCCGCGGATGCAGCTGCACGCCGAAATAGGCGTCGTGCCGGATCACGTTTGCCGCGCGCACGCCAATCGCCGCGCAATGCTCGCGGCGCGACTCCGGATCGTCGCAGTCCATGATGACCATGTAGCCGTGGCGCCCGCCGTGGCGCTCGAGAAAACGGCCGGCCGCGGTGCCGGGCCGCGTCGGCGCGACGATTTCGATGAAGTCGGTGCCGACCGGAAACAGCACGTTTTCCAGGCCGTAGCGGCCGACGTTCGGGTCGCGATAGCATTCCTCGAGGCCGAAGACCGCTTTGATCAACTCCGTCTGGCGTGCCAAGTCGGCGGCGACCAGGCAAATCTGGCGCAGGCGCAGAAACGGCGCCAAGGCTCAGCTTCCCTTGAACGCTGCAGGCCGCTTCTCCACGTAGTGGGCGACGCCTTCCTTGAAGTCGGCGCTCTTGAAGCTCTCGTGCATTTCCGCGTCGGCCAGCGCGAGCGCCGTCGCGAAATCCTGCAACGGAGATTTCCAAAGCTGCGCCTTGATTACCGACATGGAGCGTGGTGAAACGGTATCGGCGAGGGTTCGCGCATACGCCATCACTTCGTCCATGAATGCGGCTTGCGTGAACACCTTGTTCACCAGGCCGATGCGCTCGGCCTCGGCGGCACCGAACTTGCGCGCCGACAGCAGCAGGTCGAGCGCGTGGGCGGGACCGATCAGGCGCGGCAGCAGCCAGCTGACGCCGTGCTCGGCGATCAGGCCGCGCTGCGCGAACGAGGTGGTGAACTTCGCCTCGCTGCCGGCGAAACGGACATCGGCGTAGAGCGCCAGCACGAAGCCCAGCCCGGCGGCGGGCCCGTTTAGGGCGGCGATGACGGGTTTGTTCGCGTTAATGAGGTAACCAAAGCGGCCGCCGTAGTGGCCCGAGGCCTCGGGTTTCTGCGCCACGGGCGCATTGGGGGTGATTTGCTGGAGCAGCTTCATGTCGGCGCCCGCGCAAAACCCGCGTCCGGCGCCGGTCAGGACGATCACGCGCACCGACTCGTCCGCCACGGCAGCCGTGACAGCTGCCTGCAAGCCCCGGCCCATCGCCGCCGTAAAGGCGTTCAGGGAATCCGGCCGGTTCAGCCTGATGACAGCAATGCGGTCCTTCGCTTCGTAGAGCACGTCCTCGTAGTCGCCCATGGCGCCCCCTTCCAGTCGAAGCAGGGACTTTAGCGACGCGTGCCGCCGCTGGCTATCCCGAGGTATGCTTTTCCAGGGAGGGAGCAGCCATGTACGCGGGAAAGTACGCGATAGAGCGCTCGAACGCCCCAGCCTTCATCATGGCCGGCTCGGGCGAATCGGTCAGCTACGCGGAGCTCGAAGCCCGCAGCAACCGCCTGGCCCACCTGCTGCGGGGCCATGGCCTGCGGCGCCTCGACCACTACGCCATCTTCATGGAAAACAACAGCCGCTACCTGGAGTGTTGCGGCGCCGGCGAACGCTCGGGGCTTTACTACACCTGCGTCAATTCCTACCTGACGCCGGACGAACTCGCCTACATCCTGAACAACAGCGAATCGCAGGTGCTCGTCACGTCGCGGGAAAAACGCGACGTCGCGGCGCAGGCGCTGAAGCAGTGCCCCAAGGTCAAGCTTTGCCTGGTGGTCGGAGGCGGAGCGGGCAGGGGCGGCGCCGGCGCCGCGGACGGCCTGTTCGCCGATTTCGAATCCGCCGTGATCGGCTTTCCTGCCACGCCGATTTCGGACGAGAGCCTGGGCACGCCGATGCTCTATTCCTCGGGCACCACCGGCCGCCCGAAGGGCATCCTGCGCCCGCTGCCGGAGAACCCGCCTTCAAAGCCGCTGCCGCTGTTCGAATTCCTGCACAAGCTGTGGCGTTACCGCGAGGAGATGGTCTACCTGTCGCCGGCGCCGCTCTACCACTCGGCCCCGCAGGCCGCGGTTTCCCTCGCGATCCGCGTCGGCGGCACCGTGATCATCATGGAGCGCTTCGATCCGGAGGCCTACCTCGCGCTTGTCGAGAAATACAAGGTCAGCCACAGCCAGCTCGTGCCGACCATGTTCAGCCGCATGCTGAAGCTGCCGGAGGCGGCGCGCTCGCGCCACAAGCTGTCGTCGCTGGAGATCGCCATCCACGCGGCCGCGCCCTGTCCGGTGCAGGTGAAGGAGCAGATGATCGCGTGGTGGGGGCCGATCATCCACGAGTACTACGGCGCCACCGAGGGCCTGGGATTCACCGCCTGCGACAGCGCGGAGTGGCTGGCGCATCGCGGCAGCGTCGGCAGGGTGCTGCTCGGCGATTTGCACATCCTGGACGCCGAAATGAAGCCCTGCGCCAAAGGCACGCCGGGAGAAATCTGGTTCAAGACGGCGACGCCGTTCGAATATTTCAACGACCCCGCGAGGACCGCGGCCACGCGCTCGGCCGACGGCACGATGAGCACCGTGGGCGACGTCGGCTACGTCGACGACGACGGCTTCCTCTACCTTACCGATCGCTCGACCTTCATGATCATCTCCGGCGGGGTGAATATTTACCCGCAGGAGTGCGAGAACCTGCTGATCACCCATCCGAAGGTCGCAGACGCCGCGGTGTTCGGCGTACCGAACGAAGATCTCGGGGAAGAGGTGAAAGCGGTCGTGCAGCCGATGCCCGGCATCGAAGCCGGACCGGCGCTCGAGGGCGAGTTGATCGCGTTCTGCGGCGCGCACCTTTCGCGGCAGAAGTGCCCGCGCTCGGTCGACTTCACCGCCGAGCTGCCGAGGCTGCCGACCGGAAAACTCTACAAGAAGGCGCTGCGCGACAAGTACTGGGGCGGCCGCGGCAGCCGCATCGTCTAGAGAGCGAGCATGATCTTGCCGATGTGCTGCGAGGTTTCCATGAGGCGGTGCGCTTCGGCGGCTTGAGCGAGCGGGAAGGTCTTGTAGACCACCGGCTTGATCTTGCCGGCCTCGATCAGCGGCCAGATCCTTTCACGCAGGCTCTTCGCGATCGCGCCTTTGAAGGCGACCGGGCGCGGGCGCAGGGTCGAGCCGGTGATGGTTATCCGGCGCCGCTGAATTTCAAAGATGTCGATTTCGGCCTTCGCGCCGCCAAGCGACGCGATGAAGACCAGCCGGCCTTCATCGGCGAGGGTTTTAAGCTCGCGCGGCACGTAGTCGCCGCCCACCATGTCGAGGATCACGTCGACGCCCTTGCCGCCGGTCGCCGACTTGATTTCCGCGGCGAAGTCCTGAGTCCTGTAGTTGATCGCCTTTTGCGCGCCGAGTTTCACGCATGCGGCGCACTTCTCGTCGCTGCCGGCGGTGGCGAATACGCGGTTGCCCATCGCCGCGGCCATCTGGATCGCGGTCACGCCGATGCCGGAACTGCCGCCCTGCACCAGCAGCGATTCGCCTGGCGCGAGGCGCGCGCGGTCGTAGACGTTCGAGTAGACGGTGAAGAAGGTTTCCGGCAGCGAGGCCGCCTCCAGCGCCGACAGGCCTTTCGGTACCGGCAATGCCTGCACTTCCGGCGTGACGCAGTACTCCGCGTAGCCGCCGCCATGCACCAGCGCGCAGACCTTGTCGCCGGGTTTCCACAGCTTCACGTCGGCGCCGCAGGCGGCGACTTCGCCGGCGATCTCCAGGCCCGGCAGGTCTGAGGCGTCAGGCGGCACGGCGTATTTGCCCATCCGCTGCAGCACGTCCGGGCGGTTCACGCCGGCGGCGGCGACCTTCACGAGGATTTCATTCGCCTTCGGCGTCGGGGCCGGGCGTTCGGCGGCGACCAGGACTTCAGGGCCGCCGGGCTTGCTGATCTGGATGCATTTCATGGGGTCCGGATCATAACAAAGGGGCGTAGCATGTTCGCGAAAGGGAGGGGGACATGCGGATCACCGCGGCATTGGTCGGCGCGTTGCTGCTTGCGGGCTGCCAGACGTCGCCTTCGTCATCGAATGAGGCCGCGGCGGAAATACTTGCCGCATCCCGGGCGTGGGCCGAAGCGTTCAATGCCTGCGATGTGGCAAGCATCACCCCGCTCTACCACCGCGAGGCTGTCATGTGGGGAACGACGGCACAGGTGATCGCGAGCACTCCGGAAGGTGTCCGCCAGTACTTCGAGAAAGTGTGCAGCGCGCCCGTAAAGGTACGCGTCGAATTCGGCGAGCCGCTGGTGCGCACGTATGGGGACTTCGCGCTCAGCTCCGGCTCGTACAGCTTCATCGGACCGAAAGGCGGGCGCTTTCAGGCGCGCTTCAGCTTCGCCTACCGGCGCGTCGAGGGGAAGTGGCTGATCGTCGATTTCCACTCTTCCATGCAACCCGCGCCCCCTAAGCCTGCAGGCGGCTAGCAGCCCATTTCAGATCGACATTGCCGCCGGAGAGGACGACGCCGACGCGCTTGCCTTTCGCCTCGACCCTGCCTTCGAGCAACGCCGCAGCGGCGAGCGCGCCCGTCGGTTCGACCACGATCTTCATGCGCTCCCACAGGAAGAACATGGACTTCAGCAATTCCGCGTCGGTAACGGTGAGCATGTCGGCGACGTGTTTCTGGATCAGCGCAAACGTGATTTTGCCGAGCGACATCGTGCGCGCGCCGTCGGCAATGGTGTCGGGCAGCCCGATCGTCACCAGCTTGCCGGAGCGGAACGCGCGCTGGCCGTCGTCGCCCGCCGCCGGCTCCACGCCGATCACGCGGCACGCCGGGGAGAGGTGCTTGGCGGCGATGGCGCAACCCGAGAGCAGGCCGCCGCCGCCGCAGGGCACCAGCAGCAGGTCGAGCGGGCCCGCGTCCTCGATGAGCTCCTTCGCCGCGGTGCCCTGGCCCGCGAGGATGTGCGGATGGTCGAACGGAGGGATCACGGTGAGGCCGCGCTCCGAGGCCAGTTTCTCCGCGATTGTCTGCCGATCTTCCTTGTTCGGGTCGTAGGGGACGACTTCCGCCCCGTAGCCGCGCGTCGCTTCCAGCTTTACCCTCGGCGCGTTGGTCGGCATGACGATGGTCGCGGGCACACCGAGCAGTTTCCCCGCCAGCGCCACCGCCTGCGCATGGTTGCCGGAAGAGAACGCCACCACGCCGCGCTTCTTGTCCTCTGCAGCCAGTTGTGAGAGCGCGTTGTAGGCGCCGCGGATCTTGAACGCGCCCATGCGCTGCAGGTTTTCCGGCTTGAAAAACACCCGCGCACCGGTGAGCGCATCGATGGTGGCCGAGGTAAGTACCGGCGTGCGATGCGTTGCGCTCCTGATGCGTTCGTGGGCGAGCGCGACGTCGTCGAAGCTTACTTCCATCGCTTGAGCGCTTCCGCCGCGATGTCGCCGCCCCATTCCTGCAGGAAATGCCCGCCTTCCGCGTGGATATAGGGTTCCGGGCAGTTGCGGATGATGTTGCGCAGCGCCTGCATCACCGGCGGCCCGAGCACCGGGTCCTTGGCGCCGATCGCCATGAACGTCTCGCCCTTCCAGTCCTTCTGCCACCAATCGCGCGCTTTTCTCGAGATGGCCGCGCCGGGTGCATCCGGCCGGTCGGGAACCAGTTGTGGAAAGCGCCGCACGCCGGCTTTTGAAGCTGCATCCGGAAACGGCGCCTCGTAGGCCGCCGCTTCGGCCGGGCTAAGGTGGGGGCAGGTGCGGCTGAGCAGCTTGCCGCAATCCATGCTCGGCGTCTTGGCGACATAATCGCGCCAGGCGATGAAACCCGGGGTCAGCGGCACGTCGCCGGTGCCGAGCGCGGTGTTCATGACGAGCAGGCGCTCGAAGCGCTCGGGCACCTCCATCGGCAGCGTGAGGCCGAGCAGCCCGCCCCAGTCCTGCACCGCGAGCGTGATGCCGTTCAGGTTCAGCTTGCCGATGAAATCCAGAAGGAAGCCGCGGTGCATGTCATAGGTGTAGAAAGCCTCGTCCTCCGGTTTGTCGGAGCGGCCGAAGCCAATGAAGTCGGGCGCCACCACGCGATAGCCCGCTGCGAGGAACGGCGGGATCATTTTGCGGTACAGGTAGCTCCAGGTCGGCTCGCCATGCAGGCACAGTAGTACGCGCGGCCCAGTGCCCTCCTCGAGATAGTGGACCCGCAGGCCGCGCCACTCCAGGTAATGCGGAGCCCAGGGAAAATCCGGCAGGTTTGCGAATCGCTCGTCAGGTGTGCGCATGCGCCGATTGTAGAATGCCGCCATGGACTACTCCAGCTACAAAGACTTGAAAATCCGCCGGCTCGAGCCCGGCATCCTCGAGATCGCGATGGGCGAGGAGGGCAAGCTCTCGACCGCCACCGCGCGCCTGCACAAGGAACTCGCCGACGTCTGGCTCGACGTCGACCGCGATCCGGAAACGCGCGTGGTGATCCTGCGTGGCATCGGCAAGGGTTTCTCGGCCGGCGGCGACCTGGCCATGGTCGAGCAGATCACGCTGGACTTCGCGGCGCGCGCGCGCGTCTGGCGCGAAGCCAAGGACCTCGTCTACAACATCATCAACTGCTCGAAGATGGTGGTCTCGGCAATGCACGGACCGGCGGTTGGTGCGGGCCTGGTGGCGGGGCTGCTGGCGGATATTTCGATTGCCGCCAAGAACGCGCGCATCATCGACGGCCACACGCGCCTCGGCGTGGCGGCGGGCGACCACGCCGCCATCGTCTGGCCGCTGCTGTGCGGCATGGCGAAGGCGAAGTACTACCTGCTGCTCTGCGAGCAGGTGTCCGGAGAGGAGGCGGAGCGCATCGGCCTGGTCTCGCTCTGTTGCGAGGAAGCCGAGCTGCAGGCGAAGGCGCTGGAAGTGGCGAGAAAACTCGCCGTGGGCGCGCAGACCGCGCTGCGCTGGACCAAGTACAGCCTGAACAACTGGCTACGCATGGCCGGGCCGAGTTTCGACGCCTCGCTGGCGCTGGAAATCCTGGGCTTTACCGGGCCCGAGGCGAAGGAGGGCGTCGCCTCGCACCGGGAGAAGCGCAAGCCGAACTTCCCGCCGCCGCCGAACGACTTCTAAATCAGGTCATGTCTGCCTCCGGCCCGAAGCGGACATTTCTGGCCGGATGGTGGAGTGACGAGTCGATCGAAGCGATCCAACCGTGAACAAGGAAGAATCGCTCCTTGCCGCGATCTACGAAAATGTATCGTTGAGACCCTACGATCCGTCGTGGCCCGACCTGTTCGAAGCCGAACGGCAGCGGCTTCAGACGCTCTTTCCGGGCAGGTTCATTGACATCCAGCACATCGGCAGCACGGCAGTACCTGGGTTGAGCGCCAAGCCCGTGGTCGACATCCTGGCTGGGGTCGAATCAATGTCCGTGGTAGAAGAATTGATCGGACCGCTTTGCCAATCGAGTTACGCCACCTCCGCTGAGTTTAACGACAAGCTTCCGGACAGCCGCTGGTTCATGCGCTGGGCGGACGGTCATCGAACACATCATCTTCATGTCGCCGTCCACGGCAGCGAGTTCTGGACGGACAGACTACGCTTTCGCGACGCGTTGCGCGCCAGCCCGGTGTTGGCGGCGGAGTATCGCGAGCTGAAAGCCTCTCTGGCTGAACTTCACCGCGAGGATCGCGAGGCCTATACCGAGGCCAAGCGCAAATTCATTCTGACGTCATCGCAGCGGAATGCCCGCTAGCGCGACGTCCGCTTTTGGCCGAAAGCAGACTCAAGCTACTGTCTGGTTTCGACCCAATGCGGTCATTCGAGCCTAGGCTGAAAGAGTCCGTTCAACACAAGGGGACATTGATCGTGGACAAATTTCTCAATATCGCGGGTCGCGTTTTGCTGGCGCACATTTTCGTGCTCAGCGGGTATGGAAAGATTGCCGGCTATGCAGGAACTCAGGCATACATGGCCGCGAAAGGTGTCCCGGGCGAGATGCTGCCGCTCGTCATCTTGCTTGAATTGGGCGGCGGCCTCGCAATACTTGCAGGGTTCATGACGCGTTGGGTGGCGCTAGGTTTGGCGCTGTTCTGCGTTGCGTCCGCCGTCCTATTTCACTTTGAGCCGGGCAACCAGGGGCAAATGATCAATTTCATGAAGAATTTTGCAATGGCAGGAGGGTTTCTGTTGCTCGCGCAAATTGGCGCGCCCTATTTAAGCGTCGACGCGATGAGGAACGGCAAGAGGAAATAAGGAACTCGCTACGAGTCAACGCGGTGATTTCCGCGCCACCCGCGAGGCAGCCGAGCGTTGATCAGGCCGGCTTGCTGAAATCCAGCGCGTCGCCGCCGCCCGCATCAGCGGCGGGCGCTGCCGCTGCTGGCGCATCGCCGCCGCCGTTGATCAAGCGCTCGAGGTCTTTCGCGATCACCGCGGGATCGGGCCCCACCCGTCCCATGCTCGCTAGGAAGATGCGCACCGGCAGGTCCACCAGCGTCGGATTCGGATGATCGCGCAGGTGCGCGGCGTTCTGCACCGCGGGAATGACGCGGCCGCTGCGCACGCCCGCAAGTTCGTTTTCCAGTCCCTGGACCATCGCGGCCTGGGCGCGGCCGATGCCGGCGAGCAATTCGGCGAGCTGGGTTGCGGAGATCTGCAGCATGGGTTCCCCCGTCGATAAGTTGCGTCAGGGCAGATGCTAACTGAACTCGACGATCACCGGCTGGTGGTCGGAGGCTTTCGTTTCCAGGTCGACTTTCACCGCGGCAACGCGCTGCGCGAGGTCGGGCGTGACGAAGACGAAATCGCAGCAGTAGGGCTCGGCGGAATAGGTCCGGTCGAACAGGCAGAACGTCGGCGCGTACGGCACTCCGGGATGTGCCGTGACCCAGGCGTCCTTCCAGACTTCGCGCAGCTTCGCCGCGAACGGATCGTCGGCGAGCATGTTGAAGTCGCCGGCGAGAATCGAGGCGGCCGGGCGCGCCCTGGGCTCGAACGGGCCTGATTTGTAGCCGGGCCTGGATACCGCGTGCGCTTCACGCTCCTTCTGCAATTCGATCAGGCGCGCGACCTGCGCTGCGCGCTGGCCCACCGAGAAGAACTCCAGGTGCGTGCTAAGGACGCTCACCAACCCCCAGGAGGCCTCGACCACCGCCTCGACAGCGACGCGCGGCATGCTGGGAACCTTGTCTTCAGGCGGCCAGGGCAGCGTGTGGCGGAACACCTGGCGCACCGGCAGGCGCGACAGGATCAGGTTGCCGAACCGGCTGCGTCCTCCCTTGCCATCCGGGACATCCACCACCGGCGCGAAGTGCATCGAGTATCCCGGAAACGCTTTCGCCAGCTCCGCCGGCTGGTCCTCGCCCGCGCTGCCTTCGAGCGTGGCGAAGTTGGCCGCCACTTCCTGGAAGCAGCACAGGTCCGGGTCGCACATCGCCTTCGCCTCGCGCGCGATGCGCGCCGGGTCCACCTTGCCGTCCATGCCGCGGCACCACTGGATGTTCCACTGCAGCAGCTTCATCAACGGATCCCCGCGCGCATGAACGACTGCACGAACTGGCGCTGGAACAGGAGGAAGGCGACCAGCAGCGGCGCGCTCGTCATCAGCGTCGCCGCGCAGACCACCGACCAGTCGATGCCCTGGTCGGTCGACGAGAACACCTGCAGGCCCACCGTGAGCGGGCGCGCGTTCACCGTGTTGGTGACGATGATCGGCCAGAGGAAGTTGTTCCAGTGGAAGCTGATCGACACCAGGCTGTAGGCGATGTAGGTCGGCACGGCGAGCGGCACGTAGACTTTCCAGAGCACCTGCAGCGCGCTCGCGCCTTCGACGCGCGCCGCGTCGTCGAGCTCCCTGGGCACCTGCTTGAAGGTCTGGCGCATCAGGAACACGCCGAACGCCGAGGCCATGTACGGCAGGCCGATCGCCAGCGTGGAATCGAGGATTCCGAGCCTGGACATGGTGCTGTAGTTCTCGACGATCAGCACGTCCGGCATCACCATCAGCTGCACCAGCACCAGCGCGAAGGCGATGTCGCGTCCGGGAAACTCGTAGCGCGCGAACGCGTAGGCCGCGAGCGTGCACAGCACCAACTGCGCGGCGAGGATCATGGTCACCATCGCCATGGTGTTGACGAAGTAGCGCGCGAAGGGCGCCGCGTTCCACGCGGTCTCGAAGTTGCCGAGCGTCAGCGGCGCGGTGAGCGCGAAATGCGTGGAGAACTCCGACGGGTGGAAGGCCGCCCAGAACGCGTAGGCGAGCGGCAGGATCCACAGCAGTCCCAGCAGCCATGCGCCGGCGGTTTCGAGCGTGCGGGTCATGCGCGGGTTACCGGTAATGGATGCGCCGCTCGAGGAAGCCGAACTGGACGACGGCCGCGGCGGCGAGGATCAGCAGCAGCACCATGGTAAGCGCCGCGGCGTAAGACGAATCCCAGAACTTGAAGCCGACTTCGTAGATGTAGTAGAGCAGCAGCGAGGTGGCGTTATCCGGCCCGCCGCGCGTCATGACGACAATGTGGTCGACGAGGCGGAACGAATTGATCATCGCGTTGACCAGCACGAACAGCGTGGTCGGCATCAGCAGCGGGAAGGTGATGCGCCGGAACATCGTCCAGGGCCCCGCGCCTTCGATGCGCGCCGCCTCGTAGAGGGTCGGTGACACCGATTGCAGCGCCGCCAGGTAGAAGATCATGAAAAAGCCGGCTTCCTTCCACACGGCGACGACCATCAGGCAGCCGAGCGCGGTCGACTGGCTGCCGAGCCAGTTGTGATTCGGCAGCCCGAACGCGCCGGTAATCTGTTCCAGCAGCCCATACTGAGGCGTGTAGAAAAACAGCCAGATGTTGGCGACCGCGATCATCGGCAGCACGGTCGGCGTGAAGAACGCCAGGCGCAGGAACGCGCGCCCCCGCAGTTTGCCGTTCACCCAGACCGCCATCAGCAGCGCCAGCCCGATGGAGACGGGAATGGTGCCGAGCGCGAACCAGAAGTTGTTCGAGAGCGATTGCCAGAACACCGGGTCGTCGAACAGCGTCCGGTAATTCTCCAGCCCGATGAACGCCGCCGGCCGCGCCGGCTTCGGCGTCGAGAAGAAGCTGTGCCAGAGCGTCGCGACCGCGGGGTAATGCGTGAACGCGGCGAGCAGGACCGCGGCCGGCAGCAGGAGCAGCCAGCCGTGAACCTGCGACGCAGTACGATTCACGCGCCGGCCGCTACTTCCTGTACGGCTTCAGGATCCGCTCGGCCTCGCGCTGCGCGTCCTTCATCGCCGCTTCAGGCGTCTTGCTGCCGGTCAGCGCCGCCTGCAGGCCGTCGTTCAGCGCCTTGGTGACGCGCTGGTTGTCGTGCGTCGACAGTTCCGCGACCGCGAACTGCAGCTGGTCGCGCGCCACCGCCGCCTGCGGAAAGCCCTGCACGTATTTCTTCATCTCCGGGGTGTCCCAGGCGTCCGCGCGCACGGCGACATAACCCGTGTCGATGCCCCATTGGGCGGCACGCTCGGGCGAAGTCATCCACTTGGCGAAGCGCATCGCCGCATCGCGCTGCTGCGGCGTGGACTTCTTGAACAGGTAGAAATTGCCGCCGCCCGTCGGCGTGCCGCGGCGCTTGCCGGCCGGCAGCATCGCCACGCCGAAGTCGAACTTGGCGTTCGCCTTCACGTTGGTCAGGTTGCCGGTGGTGGTCCACATGATGGCCACCTTGCGCTCGAAGAAATCCTTCGGCGTGGTGCCCCATTCGATGATGCCGGGCTTCATCACGTTGTGCTTCTTCGAAAGGTCCACCCAGAACTGCAGCGCTTCGATCACCGAGGGGTTGTCGAAGAAGGTCTGCGTGCCCTCCCTGTTCATCAGCACGACGTTGTTCTGCGTGGTGAAGGCCTGGAACAGCCAGTACGGGAAGCCCGAGGAGGGCACCTGCACGCCCCACTGCGAGACGTTGCCGGAGGCGTCTTTCCTGGTCAGCTTCTGCGCCATCTCGACCATCTCGTTCCAGGTCGCCGGCGCCTTGGTCGGGTCGAGGCCCGCTTCCTTGAACGCCTCCTTGTTCCAGTAGGCCACGATGGTCGAGCGCTGGAACGGGATGCCCCAGGTCTTGCCGCCGGTCTGGCTGTTCTCCATGAAGCCCGGGAAGAAGCTCTTGTGCCAGGCCTGGTCGCTCTCGGTTTTGAGCAGGTCGTCCCAGGGCACGATGGCGTCCTCGTCGATCAGGCTGTACATGTCAGTCGAGAGCAGCACCGACAACACCGGCGGATCGCCCGCCTTGTTGGCCGTGAGCGCCTTGACGATGGATTCCTGGTAGGTGCCGGAGTAGATCGGCTTGACCTTTATGCCGGGATTCTCCCTTTCGAACGCGGCCGCGTAGCCGTCGATGATCTTGGTGATCGGGCCGCCGACCGCGACCGGGTAGTAGAACGAGATCTCCGTCTGCGCGCGGGCGGACGCTGCGAAAAGGACGGCGAAGACTAGGGCGAACAGCTGCTTGAGCATATTTCCTCCTTGAAAATTTCGTCTAGTTTGTCCGCAATCCGCTCGCGGCGTCGAAGTAATGCGCCGCGGACGGGTTCCAGGAAAGTTTTACCGGCGTGCCGGCTTCGTAGCGCACGGCGCGCGGCACCCGCACCGTGACCGGCTCCGTTCCGGCGCGGCAGGCGACGATGGAATCGGCGCCGAGGTATTCAACGCTTTCGACGGCCGCGTCGAGACCATCCTTGCCGATTTGTATGTCCTCCGGGCGCACGCCGATCAATTGTCCGGCTTTCACATGACCGGGAAGTGAAACGACGTTCATCGGCGGCGTGCCGATGAAGCGGGCGGCGAACGCGGTGGCGGGGCGGTTATATAGCTGCTCCGGCGTGCCGTCCTGCTCGATATGGCCGGCACGCAGCAGGATCACCTGGTCGGCCATGGTCATCGCCTCGGTCTGGTCGTGCGTGACGTAGACCATGGTGATGCCCAGCTTCTGCTGCAAGACGCGGATTTCACGCCGCATTTCGTGGCGCAGCTGGGCATCGAGGTTGGAGAGCGGCTCGTCCATCAGGCACAGCGGCGCCTCGGCGATGATCGCCCGGCCAAGCGCCACCCGCTGTTGTTGACCGCCGGAGAGCTGCGATGGCTTGCGCTCGAGCAGCTTCTCCAGGCCGAGCAGCGCGGCGACGCGTGCCAGCCGGCGTTGCCTTTCCGGCGCGTCTACGCGCCGTACCTTCAGGCCGAAGACGATGTTCTCGGCCACCGACAGGTGGGGAAACAGCGCGTACGACTGGAAAACCATCGCGATGCCGCGACGCGCAGGCGGCAGCGCCGTGACGTCGGTTTGATTTATGAACACGCGGCCGGCGCTGACCTCTTCCAGGCCCGCGATCAGCCGCAGCGTGGTGGACTTGCCGCATCCGGACGGCCCGAGCAGCACGACGAAGCGGCCCGCCGCCGCTTCGAAGCTGACGTCGTCGACGGCGCGCGCATCGCCCCACGCCTTGGTCACGCCGCGTACGCTGATTGCCGACACCCGGAACCCCCTCCAGCGCCAATCCTATCGGATGACGAGTTCCCTCGGGTAAGGTTCGACGCCTTTTGTCAGCGTCTTGGGGGGCATCCGGCGCAGCATGCGGTCGGTCGGCGCATCGCCCACCGCTTTCGCATAACGCACGTTCTTCTGCATTTCCTCGAGGTACAGGTTCTGCCCTTTGAAGTGGCGTGCGGCGTACTCGTAGGCGCGCGCCAGCTGCAGGTCGAGGCGCTTGGCTGCATTGACGTAGAAGCCGGGGGTCTTGCGCACCAGGTCCTCGCCGGAGGTGAACAGGATCTGCGTGCCGCCGCCCGGCAGCTTCTTCTGCGTCAGCCCGCCCAGCACGAACTCCGGGTAAAGGCGGTCGCGGCACTTCTCGAGGTAACAGCGGTCCGCCATCTGCGCGATGATGTCCGCGGTGCCGAGCATGTGGCCGACGCGGCGCAGCAGCGTGTCGTTCAGGGGAATGGTCTCGGCGGGCCGCTCGTAACCCGTGTAGTGCACCAGCGTCGCGCCCGTGGTCGCATAGCGTTTCAGCCCGATGCGCGGCAGGTAGCGGTGCAGGTGCCTGGAGCCTCGCGTGACATGCGTCAGCGTGTATTCGGCGCCGTAGCGGTGGCGCCGGTCGTTGCGCCGGCGCAGGTAGCCGAAATCGTGGAACAGCGCGGTAGTTACGCCGAGCGAGAAGCAGGCGGCCGGCAGCGCGGGCAGGCCGTTGCTGCGGCTGCGCTCGTAGCCGTCCATCAGCCGCGCCATCGCCAGCGTGACGTCCAGCACGTGCTGGATATCGTGGTATTCGGTATCGCAAGGCTTGAAATCCGGATGCTCGCCCGCGTACAGCCTGCGGATGTCGGCAAAGGCGCGTTTGATGGCGGGGGCGGGCGTACCGTTATAGAGACCCTTGTAGAGGCGCGTCACCTCTGCCGATACCTGTTCCAGGTCGGTGGTGCGTATCCTGTCGGTGACATCGTGATCGTTGCGACGCATGGGCCGCGCCGTTCCCTTCCCTGAGACGGTATTATAGGATGCAGCAGGTCGCCCCTGCGGGCGATGACGTTTGTCACAGATCGAGGAGGGGAAGCGTTGGGCAACCATTCCCTGACCGAAGAGGAACGGGCGCAGATCGAAGAGCGCATCGCCGCCCTGGAAATCGAGCACCACGACCTAGACGACGTGATCGCCCGCCTGTCCGAACATCCCGACCAGGATCAGCTGCAGCTGCGCCGCTTCAAGAAACGCAAGCTGGTGCTGAAGGACTCCATTTCCCGGCTCAAGATCCAGCTGGTCCCGGATATACCTGCGTGACCCGCGCTGCTTGATCGCGCTCATTCAACGCGTGACCGAGGCGAAGGTGGCCGTCGGCGGCGAAAGCGTGGGCGCCATTGGCCGCGGCATCCTTGCGCTGGTGGGCGTCGAGCGCGGCGACTCCGAAGCGCAGGCTGAAAGGCTCGTCGAGCGCGTGCTCGGCTACCGCATCTTTCCGGACGCGGAAGGCAAGATGAATCTTTCGTTGCTGGACATCAAGGGCGAATTGCTGGCGGTGCCGCAATTCACGCTCGCGGCGGATACGAAATCAGGCACGCGGCCCGGCTTCTCGACTGCGGCAGCCCCGGACGAAGGGGAGCGGTTGTTCAATTTTTTCGTTTCGGTTTTGAATCGAAAAATAAAGGCGCAAACGGGAAAGTTCGGCGCCGACATGAAAGTCAGCCTGGTCAACGACGGCCCGGTCACCTTCTGGCTGCAAACATCGGCGCATCCGTGAAGATGCGCGCGTCCATGGTTTTCAGGTCCGCCGCCACGCGCACCGGCGCGGCGAGCTGCGCGAGCACCTGGCGCTCCAGGTCGATCCCGGGCGCGACTTCGGTGAGCGTCAGCTTGCTGTCGCGCATTTCGAATACCGCGCGCTCGGTAACGTAGAGCACCCTGGTGCCGCGGCGGCCGCTGTGGGCGCCGTTGAAGGACAGCTGCTCCACTTTCGGCACCACCTTCTTCACCGCACCTTCGCGCAGGATTTCGAGCCGTCCGCCGCCGGCGCGCACATCCAGTCCCTTGGTGGTCAGCGAGCCCATGAAGACCACTTCCTTGGCGGTCTGCGTGATGTTGACGAAGCCGCCGACGCCGGCGACGCGATCGCCGAATTTCGAGACGTTGACGTTGCCTTCGACGTCCATCTCGGCCAGCCCGAGGAAGGTGAGATCGAGGCCGCCGCCGTCGTAGAAGTCGAACTGCTCGGCGTGCGAGACGATGGCTTCCGGATTCGCCGAGGCGCCGAAGGAGGGATACTGCGCGGGCACGCCGCCGATCGGCCCGGACTCCACGGTCATGACGAACTCGGCCAGGCCTTCCTCGCTGGCGACCTCGCCGACGCCGGCGGACATGCCGACGCCGAGATTCACCACCGGCCGGCGCCCGCTCGGATGCTTCCATTTAATGAGCTCGAACACCGCCCGGCGCTGGACGATTTTCCGCAGGTCGAGCGGAATTATTTTTGCATTTTCATTTAAAGATTTTTCGTCGCCGCAATATGCCGGATTGAATTCTTCGCCGTAGGTCTGCCAGTGGTCTTCCGGATTCTCGGCGACGACGACGTAGTCCACCAGGATTCCCGGCACGCGCACCTGCATCGGGTGGATCGCACCGGCCGGCTTCAGGCGCTTTACCTGCGCGATGACGATGCCGCCAGAATTGTGCGCGGCCTGCGCGAGCGGCAGCACGTCGTTGTAGTGCGGCTCCTCTTCCATGCTCAGGTTGCCGTTGGCGTCCGCCGAGGTGGTGCGCAGGATGGCGCAATGGATCGGCATCGACGGGAAGAACAGGTACTCCTCGCCGCGCAGCGTGACGAGTTCGACCAATTGTTCCTTGGTGCAGGCGTTCAACCGGCCGCCGTCATGTCGCGGATCTATGAAGGTATGCAGCCCGATTTGCGAGACGACACCGGGCTTGCCGCCGGCGATCGCGCGGTAGAGCTGCGCGATCACGCCCTGCGGCCAGTTGTAGGCCTCGACCTTGTTGGCGACCGCCAGTGCGCCCAGGCGCGGCGCGGCGCCCCAGTGCCCGCCGATGACGCGTTTCACCAGCCCTTCGTTGCCGAAGTGTCCGGTGCCGCGCCGGTCGCGGTCGCCCTGGCCGGCGGCATAGATCAGCGTCAAGTCGCGCGGTTTTCCGCTCCGCAAAAAACGTTGCTCGATCGCCGTCGTGATGCCCTCGGGATGCCCGGAACCGGTGAAGCCGGAGGTGGAAACGGTCCAGCCGTCGGCGACCAGCGCCGCGGCTTCGCTGGATGAAATGATCTTCATGAATTGCAGCGGATTCTACCGTTTCAGTTTAGGATTGCCGCTCCCATGTCCGACCTGTTCATCGGCGTCAAGCCCGTCGAAGAGCGCCATCGCATTGATGCGGGGCGGCTCGAGGATTTTCTCAAGAAGCACCTGGAGAATTTCCGCGGTCCGCTGACCATAGAGCAGTTCAAGGGCGGCCAGTCGAACCCGACTTACCGCGTCACCGCAGGCGGCAAGCGCTACGCGCTGCGCCGCAAGCCGCCGGGCAAGCTGCTGCCTTCCGCGCATGCGGTGGACCGCGAGTTTAAGGTGATCCGCGCGCTGTCGAAGATCGGCTTCCCGGTCGCCAAGCCCTACGTGCTCTGCGAAGACGACGCGGTCATCGGCACAGCGTTCTACCTGATGGATTGCATCGAAGGCCGCGTGCTCTGGGAGCCGGCGCTGCCCGGCCTGCCGAAAGCCGAGCGCGCCGCTGTCTGGGACGAACTGAATCGCGTCATCGCGCAGCTGCACGGCGTGGACTACAAGGCCGTGGGACTCGAGGACTTCGGCAAGGCCGGCAGCTACATCGAACGCCAGGTCGGGCGCTGGACCAAGCAGTACCTCGCCTCCGAGACCGAGAAGATCGAGGCGATGGACAAGCTGATCGCCTGGCTGCCGAAGAACATTCCCAAGCGCGACGAAACCACGATCGTGCACGGCGACTACCGCCTCGATAACACGGTGTTCCACCCGACCGAACCGAAACTGGTCGCGGTGCTCGACTGGGAACTCTCGACGCTCGGTGATCCGCTCGCCGATTTCGCCTACCACTGCATGAGCTGGCACATCCCGTCGACGATGTTCCGCGGCCTGGGCGGGCTGCCGTACGCGGAACTCGGCATTCCGAGCGAGCGCGAGTACGTCGCCGCGTATTTCAAGCGTACCGGCCGCAAGCACGTCGATCCGTCGGACTGGGACTATTACATGGCCTACAACATGTTCCGCCTGGCGGCGATCTGCCAGGGGATCGCCAAGCGCATCGTCGACGGCACCGCCGCCAGCGCGAACGCGCGCGAGGCGGGCGCGCGGGCGCGCCCGCTCGGCGAACTGGGTTGGGCGCAGGTCGAGAAAATTCTCAAGAGAGCAAACTGAGGGAGCACCGAGATGGATTTCGAATACAGCGCGAAAACGAAGGAACTGCAGAAGAAACTGCTCGCCTTCATGGACGAGCATATTTACCCGAACGAGCCCAAGTACTACGCGCACGTGCGCAGCGACAGGCGCTGGGAGCCGGTGCCGATCATCGAGGAGCTCAAGCCCAAGGCCAAGGCGGCGGGCCTGTGGAACCTGTTCCTGCCGCATTCCAAGCGCGTACAGGGCGGCGGCCTGTCGAACCTCGACTACGCGCCGCTGTGCGAAATCATGGGCCGCGTGTCCTGGTCGCCCGAGGTGTTCAACTGCTCGGCGCCCGACACCGGCAACATGGAAACCATCGAGCGCTACGGCACCGAAGAGCAGAAGAAGCAGTGGCTTGACCCGCTGCTGGAGGGGAAGATCCGCTCGGCCTTCCTCATGACCGAGCCGGCGGTGGCCTCGTCGGATGCGACCAACATCCAGATGCACATCCAGCGCAAAGGTGACGAGTACGTCATCAACGGCCGCAAGTGGTGGTCCTCGGGCGCCGGCGACCCGCGCTGCAAGGTCTACATCGTCATGGGCAAGACCAACCCGGACCATGCCTCGCGCCACAGCCAGCAGTCGATGGTGCTGGTGCCGGCGGGCACCAAGGGCATCAGCATCCTGCGCCACCTGCCGGTGTTCGGCTACGACGACGCGCCGCACGGCCACATGGAAATCGAATTCAAGGATGTGCGCGTTCCCGTCTCGAGCATCCTGCTCGGTGAAGGGCGTGGCTTCGAGATCGCGCAAGGCCGCCTTGGGCCGGGCCGCATCCATCACTGCATGCGCTCGATCGGCCAGGCCGAGCGGGCGCTGGAAAAAATGTGCAAGCGGGCGACTTCCCGTACCGCCTTTGGCCGCACCGTGGCCGAGCAGGGCGTGACGCGCGAACGGATTGCCGAAGCGCGCATCCAGATCGACGCCACGCGTTTCATGGTGCTGCACGCCGCCTGGCGCATGGACACGGTCGGCAACAAGGTGGCGCGCAAGGAAATCGCCATGATCAAGGTGATGGCGCCGAACATGGCCTGCCAGGTGATTGACTGGTCGATGCAGGTGCACGGCGGCGGCGGCGTGTCGGACGACTTCGGCCTCGCCAATGCCTACGCGCACCAGCGCACGCTGCGCTTCGCCGACGGCCCGGACGAGGTGCACCGCAACGCCATCGCCAAGCAGGAAATTGCCGAGCAGACTTCGATCGGCGAGGCGCTGGCGACGAAGAAGCGATAACTCGCGCTAGCGCGCGAGCAGTGCGGCGAGTTCTTCGGCCACCTGCGCCAGCTCCGACTCCGTATTCAGGATGTCGGGGCAGAGGCGCAGCCGGTCGCCGCGCGCGTCGACGACGATGTTGTGGCGCGCGAGGCCCGCGACCAGGCGCAGCGGGTCGGCGTGCGTGACGGTGAGGAACGCGCCGTGTTCGTCGCCCGCGCCGTCGGCGGCCACGCCGCGGATCGACAGGAAATCGGCGAGCAGCTGCTTTTGCTCGATCGAGTAGTCGCGCAGCCGCTCCACGCCCAGCTCCAGCGTCAACTCCAGCCCAGCCATCGCCTGCACCGGCGCGAGCACCGGCGGCGTGGATTCCAGCCAGGCGTCGCCGCCGGCGGCGAACTGCGGCGGGTCCGGGCGCTCATAGGCGAACGGCTTTTCCTTCGCGAACCAGCCGGTGTCCGGCGTGCGCATGGTCTCGACCAGGCCCGGGCGCACGTAGAGCCAGCAGGCGCCGGGTCCGCCGCGCAGGTACTTGTAGGAGCCGCCGATCGCGAAATCCACGCCCAGCGACTGCACGTCCAGCGGCAGGACGCCGGCATGGTGATAGACGTCGATCATCACCAGCGCGCCGGCCGTCTTCGCCGCACGCATCAGCTTTGGAAGGTTGTGGATCCACTCGCCGGTGCGGAACTGCACGCTGGAGAGCACCACGAGGTCCGCGTTGCCCGCGGAGATTTCGCGCCAGGGCATGACGCGCAAGTCGATGCGGCCCTGCTCGCGGTACACGCGCAGGATGAAGTCGATGGAGTCGAATTCGCCGTCGGACGCGACCACGCGCAGCTTGCCCTTTTTCTCGCTCGCCAGGGCGTTCAGCACCGCGCGCAGTCCCTGGCCGGCGCTGCTCTTCGGGATCACGCAGTCGGCGCGCTTGGCGCCGATCAGCCGGGCGGTAAGGGCGCGCCAGCGTTCTCTTGCGGCGATCCACTCGGCCCAGGCGCCGCCCATGTCGTGGTACCAGACATCCAGCGCGTGCTGCACGTCCTGCGCCATGCGGTCCGGCGGCCGGCCGAGCGAGTGGTTCGCCAGGTAGATCTTGCGGTGCTCCTTGCGCGAGCGCGCAAAGCGCGGCCAGATCCTCTTCTTCAGCCAGGCTTCGGTGATGGGCTCGGAACTCATTTCAAACCGATCTCGGTGCGCACGTCGAGCAACTCCGGAAAGAGCGCGGTTTCCAGCGTCTTGCGGAGGAACGCCACGCCGGCGGTACCGCCGGTGCCGCGCTTGAAGCCGATCACGCGTTCCACGGTCTTGACGTGGCGGAAGCGCCAGAGCTGGAAATTTTCCTCCAGGTCCACCAGCTTCTCGCACATGTCGTAGGCGTCCCAATAGGTTTCCGGAGCCTCGTAGATGGTGCGGAAGATCGGCACCACGCCGGCATGGCGCGCATACGGCCGGGTCCAGTCGCGCTGCACGCACTCCGCCGGCACCGGCATGCCGCGGCGCGCGAGCAGCCGCAGGAACTCGTCGTAGAGGCTGGGCGATTCCAGCAATGTTTTCAGGAACGAATGCGTTTTTTCGTCGTGCCCATACAGCTCGAGCCGCGCGGCATTCTTGTTGCCGAGCATGAACTCGATGGCGCGGAACTGGTGCGACTGCAGGCCCGAGGCGGGACCGAGCACGTCGCGGAACTGCACGTATTCGCTCGGCGTGAGCGTCTCCAGCACTGCCCACTGCTCGAACAGCTGGCGCTGCACCTGCTTGGCGCGCGCGAGGATCTTGAAGCAGGGCGGCAGCGTGCCGGCGCGCACGTGGCCGATCGCGGCGGCGAGTTCGTGCACCAGCAGCTTCATCCACAGCTCCGAAGTCTGGTGCTGGATGATGAACAGCATCTCGTCGTGGTGCGAGGAGCGCGGCTGCTGGGCCGTCAGCAGCTGGTCGAGGCAGAGGTAGCCGCCGTAGGAAGAATCCGGGGCGAGTTCGGTAATAATGCCGGGGTCGTCGGCGCTCATTGCAGTTCTATAATGCACCAAAGGAGAGGGCCATGATCAAAATCTGTGGCTTCCGCATCAGCAATTACCACAACAAGGTTCTGATAGCACTGCTGGAGAAAGGCGTGCCCTTCGAGGAGGATTGCAACGTCAAGCCGTCACAATCGCCCGAGTACCTGGCGCTCAGCCCGATGGGCAAGGTGCCCTTCGCCGAAGTGAACGGCGCGCGGCTCAGCGAATCGGAAGTGATCCTCGAATACCTGGAGGAGGCATACCCGCAGAAGCCGCTGCTGCCGAAGGATCCGCTTGCGCGCGCCAAGGTGCGCGAGCTGGTCACGGTGATCGAACTGCACCTCGAGCTGGTGGCGCGCCGGCTCTATGGCAGCGCGTTTTTCGGCGGTACGGCGTCCGACAGCACCAAGCAGTCGGTCGAAAAGGATCTCGCCAAGGGCATGCGCGCGTTCAAGGCGCTCGCGAAGTTCGATCCGTTCGTCGCCGGCGCGGAGTTCACGCTCGCCGATTGCGCGGCGGCGGTGCACCTGCCGCTGGTTTCCCTCTCCACCAAGCTGACCTATGGCCGCGATTTCCTGGACGAGCTGCCGCAGGCGAAGCCCTACCTGAAGATGCTCGGCGCGCTGCCCTCGGTCGCGAAAGTCAACGCCGATCGCAAGGCGGCGCAGGAGGCCGCAGCCGCGCAAGCGAAAAAATAGGCTGCCGGATTGGACTTTGGTCCAATCCTCCCCCCACAATGCAACTGCTGGGGTGGAACCAAATCTCATTCACGACGGAGAAAATACTATGAAACTGCTCAAGATACTGACCGTCTGCATTCTCGCGCTCGCGGCGTCCCCGCTGTTCGCGCAAAACAAGTCGGCGGTCGACAGCATGCAGATCCTGCATGACAAGCTCAAGGGCGACAAGAAGCTGATGGTGGCCGCGAACATGGACCTCACGGACGCGGAGGCGAAGGGCTTCTGGCCGGTCTACGAGGACTACCAGAAGGAATTGAAGAAAATCAACGACCGGACAGCGGCCTTGATCATCGATTACGCCAAGGAATTCAACGCCAATACGCTTACCGACGAGAAGGCGAAAAAGATGATCCACGAGCAGATCGCCATCGAGGAATCCGAAGTGAAGCTGAAATCCTCGTTCGTGCCGAAGCTGATCAAGGTTCTGCCGGGCAAGAAGGCGGCGCGCTACCTGCAGATCGAAAGCAAGGTCCGCGCGGTCGTGAAATACGAGCTCGCCGACGCCATACCGCTGGTGCAGTAGCAGTCCGTGGTGAAACGGCGGTTGCGCAGAGCCGCCGCCGTCCTGGCGCTGCTCGCCTGTGCCGCGGCGGGCGCGCTGCTCCTGCTGGATGCCGATGCGCTCCGGGGCTCGGTTGAACGGGAAGTTTCGGCGATCGCGGGCGGCGAGGTGCGCGCCGAGTCCCTCGCGGTCCGGCTCCTGCCCTGGCCGCACGCCGCACTGCGCGGCGTCAGCGTGAAAATCCCGGGCGTGGCCGAAGGCAACATTGTCGCGGTCGAGATCCGGTTCGCGCTGCTGCCGCTGCTGGCCGGTAAATTCCGGCCGACGGACGTCCACGCTTCGGGACCCGCGCTGCGGATCGGTCTTGCGCCTGCCGCGGGCGGCGACCCGCTCTCGAACTATAGGCGGGTGGTAGGGCCGCTTGTCGCCGCGCTCACGCACGGCGCGGCCGGAATGACGCTCGCCGTCAGCGACGGGCAGATCGAATTCAGGTCCGCGGGCCGGAGCGTCCTCTCGCTTTCGGGGTTGAGCGCCTCGCTGACGGCGTCTACGGACGATGTCCGGGTAAGTGCGAGCAGCGCGGCCGATCTCTGGCAGAAAGCGCAGGGCCGCGCGCGCATCGCAGCCGGCTCGCTCGCCGCATCGGCCAGCCTGAAGCTGGCCGGCCTGCACCTGGAGCAGGTAATGGAGCTGGGTTCGGCCGGCGGCGAATTCACCTTGCGACCCGCTCCGATCGACGGAGATTTCGACATCGAGACCGACGGCAGAGGCGAGTTCCGCCTGCGGTCATCCGTCGCGGCAGCGCAACTCGTGCTCGAACGGGGTGCGCGCAGGCGCGAACTGGGCGCGGTGCGGGCGGCCTGGGAGGTTGTCCGCGACGGCCGCACGCTGACCGCGAAGCTAAAGGACCTCCAGCTGGGCGGGCTCGTCCGCGGCGCGGCAGGCGAAATTCGCGTCCCGCTCGCTGGAGCGGGCGCCGACTTCGCGTTCAAGCTGGCACAGGCGGATCTCGCGCAGTTGCATGCCGCGGCGGCAACGCTCGCCGGCGAAGGCGTGGCGGCGCCGGCGCCATTCTCCTACGTTCCCGCCGGAAATCTGCGCGAGTTGTCGCTTAGCGGCAGCTGGCCCGCCGGCAGCGCCAGCATCCCGCTGGCGTCGATTCGCGCGGCGACGCAGGTCGACGAAGCCACAGTGGCGGTACCGGCCGCCGGCATCGTCGTGCGCGGCGGCAGCGGGCGTTTCCTCCTCGCCGACGGCGTATTGCAGGGCAGCGGGTTCGCCGGCGGCATCGGCAACTCTTCCATCAGCGCGGGATCGCTGACACTGGAATTGCGGCCCGCGATCCGGCTGCGCAGATTGCATGCAATCCTCAGCGCGGATCTCGCGGATGCGCTCGCCATCGCGCGGCAGCTGACGGTGCGGCGGCCGCTGGCAGCCGTCGCCGCCATCGAAGCGCTCGACGGGCGCGCAAGCGGAACTATTGACTACGACGCCGTTCGCAGCGCTTCGCCCCTGACTCTGGACCTGTCGGGCATCCGGGCCATCGCAAAACTGCAAGGCCTGCAGTTTCCGGTAGTGGCGAGCGGTGCCGCGGAAATTGGCGCCCGCAGGCTGAACCTGAAGAATTTGGCGGTCATGGCGGGCGACACGCGCGCCACGGTATCCGGAAGCATCGAGGATTACACCGACACGGGCCGGCGCGCCGACCTGCAGTTCTCGCAGGGCGCGCTCGGCCCGCGGGGCCTGGAATGGCTGCGCGCGCGCTGGCAGGTGCCCGAAGGGGCAATGCCGCGCATGCCCATCGATATCGCCGCCGCGCGTCTGCACTGGCCAGGGGCGTTGCCCGAGCCGGTGCTCGTGCAAGGCAAGGTCCGATTCGCGGGCGAACTGGATGCGGAATTCGACGT
>DATJYN010000127.1:0-2257 GCA_035499575.1 Burkholderiales bacterium
GTCGCCGGCGATCGCCGGCGCGAGGAATTCCTTCCTGAGTTCGTGCGAGCCGAAGCGCGCCAGCGCGGGCGTGGCCATGTCGGTCTGCACGCCGATCGCCATCGGCACGCCGCCGCAGCGGATCCGGCCGAGCGTCTCGGCAAACACCATCGAATAGCTGTAGTCGAGCGCGGCGCCGCCGTAGGCCTCGGGCTTGGTGAGGCCGAGCATGCCGAGCGCGCCGAGTTTCTTGAAGACTTCGTGCGCGGGGAATTGCTCGGCGGCCTCCCATTCGTCGACATGCGGGTTGATCTCCGCGTCGATGAAGCGCTTCATCGTGCGGCGGATTTCTTCGTGTTCCTGGGTGAACTGCATGGGCGCATCCCTCCGTGCGGAGCGGGGATTCTGCCAGAGTCCGGCCGGTGTGCTCGCGTCTGGTAGATTTCCCTTGGTCGCCGGCGGGTCGTCCGGGGCGGGAGGCGCCAGTGGAGAGTGGCAAGAAGAAATACACGCGGCATCCCTTCTTCGAGGCCGAGCACCCGACGCTGCGCGCGATCGGCGTCGCGCTGTTGTGGGTGCTGTCGCTGCTTGCCATTGCCTTCGGCGTGGCCTCGGCCGCTGTCGGCGTGTTCGAGCCGCGCCCGGAAGATTTCTCCGCTGCCGGCTGGGCGTTCGTCATGGGGCTGCAGCTTGGCGCGCTGCTGGGCGGCGGCTGGCTGATGCTGGCAAAGGCCGAGCATCTTCGGGATCCGTCGCCCGAGCGTCAGCTGGGCGCCACCTGGCTGCCGCAGCTCGGCGTCGCGCTGGCGATGATCGCGTTCGCGGGGTTGGCGGGCTGTCTCGACCTCGTCGGGCGCAGCGTGCTGGTGCTGCTCCTGTGCATCGTCCTGCTGCGCGCGCACGGCGCCTGGTCTACGCAGAAGCTGCGCACGCCATTCGGCCGGCTCACCTTTGCCGAGCTGTTCGACAAGGGGGTCTTCGGCGCGTTGTACATCGTCATCGCGCTGGTCCTGGCCGCGCTCACGGCCGGTCTGGCGGCGCCGGCACTCGCCTCGGGCGGCGCATTCGGAGGTGGAGGGGCCAGTGGCGATTGGTGACCGGTTGCTGAGCCGGCTGCGCCCGTTCCTGTCGAAGGCGGACAAGGAGCGCATCCTGGGGGCGGTTGCGGAAGCGGCGCGTGCCACGAGTGGCGAGATCCACGTGGACGTCGTGGCGCATGCGCCGGGGAAGGACATCCTCGATGCCGCGCGGCGACGCTTCGCTCTTCTGCGCCTTCACAAGACGAAGGAGCGCAACGCGGTGCTGATCCTGGTCGCGTACCGCGACCGGAAGTTCGCCATCGTCGGCGACGAGGACGTGCACGACAAGGCGGGGCAGGGCTTGTGGGAGAGAGCGCGCGCGGCGCTCCAGCAGGCGTTCGCCGCAGGGCGCTACGCGGACGGGATCGTCGCCTGCGTGCGCGAGATCGGGGCCGAGCTCGCGCGGTTTTACCCGGCGGCTTGAGGGCTTGCGCCGCCGCTGCCCGCAGTCAGGGCCTGGCGACGCCGAACTGGACGGGCCTGACGGTCCTGGCGTCGCCGTCCCTGCAAATCGAGAGCGCGAAACCGAGTACGTTGCGCGTGTCGCGCGGGTCGATGATGCCATCGTCCAGCATCATGGCGCTGGTGACGAACGCGTTCTGCTGCTTCTCGAAATTCTCGATGATCTTCGCCTTCATGGCGTCGATCTGATGCCAGTCCACGTCCTGCCCTTTCCGTTTCATGCCTCCCTCCATGACGATCGCCATGGTCAGCGCCGCCTGCTCGGCGCCCATCACCGCGGTCTGCGCGTTCGGCCAGGAAAATAGGAAGCGCGGGTTGTAGGCGCGCCCGCACATGCCGTAGTTGCCGGCGCCGAAGGAGGCGCCGCACATCAGGGTGATCTGCGGCACGTTTGCATTCGACACCGCCTGGATCATCTTCGAGCCGTGCTTGATCATGCCCGCCTCTTCGGAAGCCTTGCCGACGATGTAGCCGGTGGTGTTCTGCAGGTAGAGGATCGGCAGCCCGGCCTGGCAGCAGGCCTGGATGAAGTGCGTCGCCTTGGTGGCGCCCGCGGGGTCGAGCGGACCGTTGTTGGTGACGATGCCGACGCGGAAGCCCTGGATCGCGGCGTGCCCGCAGACCGTGGCCATGCCGTAGCCGGCCTTGAAGTCGAGGAAATCGGAATCGTCGGCGAAGCGCGCGATCGCTTCGCGCATGTCCACCGGCTTGCGGTAGTCCGCGGGAATGACGCCGAG
>DATJYN010000128.1:0-10144 GCA_035499575.1 Burkholderiales bacterium
CAGAAAGAATTCACCCGGCTGGCCGCGCTCTCTTCGGACGCGCGGCTCCTCGTCTTCCCGATCGACGAGCTGCCGACGCGCCCGAACGGCGGCGTCGGCGTGCAGCTCATCGGCCTGCCGGACAAGGTGTCCCTCGCCGCGGTGGCGGTGACCGACGGCAAGTCGCTGGTGGTCTCCGGCGTGAAGCGGAAGAACCGCGCCGAGGAGACGCTCGACGCGAAGATGCTGAAGGAATTCGAGGGCAAGCGCGCCCAGCGCGGGCGCGTCTGCGACGTCGGTTTCCGTCCCGACCGCCTGGGTTCCTAGCCCGGGCAGATTGTTCTCATTGATGCTACAATCGTAGCGATGATGAGAACGGAAGAGGCCCCCCCGGCCCTCGCCAACCTGCTGTTCGGCGCCTACCGGCATCGCGTCCTGTCGCTGCTTTACCTCAGGCCCGGCGACCGCCTGCACGTGCGCATGATCGCCCGCCTCACGGGCGTGCCCGCGGGTTCGCTGCATCGGGAACTCCGCCAGCTGGCGGAGGCGGGCCTGCTGGTCGCCGAACGCAGCGGCAACCAGGTTCTCTACTCGGCAAATGAGGCGTCGCCGGTCTTCCACGAACTCTCCTCGATGCTCGACAAGACTGCCGGCACCGCGCCGACGCTGCACGAGCATGCCGCCGAATACACGATCGAGCCTTCCGGCCGCCTGCCGGAAATTGACGCGGGCGCGCTCGCGGCCATCTGCCTCAGGTACGGCGTGAAGAAGATGTCGCTGTTCGGCTCCGCCGCGCGCAACGAACTGCGCCCGGGCAGCGACGTGGACCTGATGGTCGAATTCAAGCGCTCGAGCAAGACGACCTCGTTCGGCCTGATCGACATGCAGGAGGAACTCTCGCCACTCTTCGGCAACCGCAGGGTGGAAATCACTAGCCCGGGTATTCTCGAGAATCCGTATCGGCGCCGTACTATTGAGCGCGATCTGAAGACGCTCTATGTCGCCCGACGATAGCGACGTCGCGCATCTCTGGGACATGCTGGAAACCGCCCGAGAAGCGCTGGACTACGTGGCCCACGAGCACGAAAAGACTTATTTGCGGGACCGCATGCGGCAACGTGCGCTCGAGCGCACCATCGAGGTCCTGGGTGAGGCTGCCGGCCGCGTGAGCGAAGCGGGCAGGCGCGGCCTACCGGGCGTCGATTGGCGGCGGATCATCGGCCAGAGAATCGTTCTCGCCCATCGCTACTCGAAGATCGACCATGCACTTCTCTACAAGACCACGCGCGAAAGCGTGCCTGCGCTGATCGACCAGCTGGTGGCCCTTCTGGAGACTGGCGATTCGCAATGAGCAGCGGCGTGTGCCTGAAAGTTCCTTTGCTGCCCGCCGGACTCGACCGCATTCTGGGCGAGTGCTGACATGGTGAAAATCCCCGACACCCTCGGCCCCCTACTGCCCTCTGCAGCGATCATCGCCGGCGCGGGCCTGCTGCTCTGGGTCGGCCCTGCGCTGCCGCCCTCGCTCGTCGGGCTGAAGGAGGCGGGGGCTTACTTCGTGCTGCTGGCGGGTGCGGGCATGAGCCTGTGGTTCAACCGCGGCCGGGCCTTCGTCGCCACGGTGTCGCTGCTGCTCGCCTATTTCGGCTATCGCCTCGCGCTGGAGCTCGGCGTCGACAGCTTCGCGGCGAAAGCCGTGTACACGGCGGTGGTGGTGCTGGTGCCGCTCAACATCCTGGTCGCGCTGCTGCTGCCCGAGCGCGGGGTGTCTTACCACGGCGACTACCGCCTGCTGTTCGTCGTCGCGGGCGAGATCGTGCTGGCGGTCTGGATCGCGTCCTCCGGCCGCAGCGCGCTCTCGGGCGCGGCCTGGCAGGGGGTGCTGGACCATTGGCTGCTGCGCTCGCCACCGACGCCGCTGCTCGGCCGGCTGCTGTTCGGCGCCGCGATTGCCCTCGCGGCCTGGAGCGCCTGGGCGCCGCACTACTCCAAGAAGGGCGGCCCGGTGTCGCCGCTCGCGGTGGGCATCGCGGGCGCGCTGCTGGCGTTCTTCGTCGCCTGCGAATGGGCGCGCAACGAGGTGGTGTTCGGCGTCTTCACCGCCGCGGCCGGCGCGATCCTGGTGGTGTCGATGCTGCAGGAGTCGCGTCGCCTGGCGTTTGTCGACGAGCTGACCGGGCTGCCGGGCCGGCGCGCGCTGCAGGAGGCCATGGCGGGCCTGGGGCCGCGCTATGCGCTCGCCATGGCCGACGTCGACCACTTCAAGTCCTTCAACGACACGCACGGCCATGACATCGGCGACCAGGTGCTGAAGCTGGTCGCTGCGCGCCTAGCGGAGGTCGAGGGCGGCGGCCGCGCCTTCCGCTACGGCGGCGAGGAGTTCACGGTGCTGTTCGCCGATTTGTCGCTGGAGGAGGCGATGCCGCACCTGGAGGCGATCCGCGCCGCGGTCGAGGCCTACCGCATGGCGGTGCGCGGCGAGGACCGGCCGAAGAAGAAAGAAGAAGGCGAGAAGCGCCGCGGCGGCGAAGAGCCGGATTCGCAACCGCCCGAGAAGATGCTGTCGGTGACGATCTCCATCGGCGGTGCCGAGCCCGCCGGAGAGGGCATGACGCCCGCCCAAGTGCTGAAGGCGGCCGACGAGGCGCTGTATCGCGCCAAGCGTGGCGGCAGGAACCGCGTCAGCCGATAATGGCGGCCCCCGAGATTTACTCCTTCAATTCCTGACAGCGATCCCATGAGCCTCTCCGACTCCGCGCCGCGGCGCCACCTGCACACCCGCACTATCCAATGCCGCGGCTATGAACGCGACGACGGACTCTTCGATATCGAGGCGCAGATCGTCGACCAGAAGACCTACCCAGTCGATGAACCCATCCGCGGCCACCGTCCCGCGGGTTCGCCCGTGCACGACATGCAGCTGCGCCTCACGCTCGACGCCACGATGACGGTGCGCGGCATCGAGGTGACGACCAACCACGCGCCCTACGACATCTGCCCGAGCGTGGCGCCGGGCTACAAGGCGCTCGTCGGCGCGAGGATCGGCGGCGGCTGGAGGAAGGCAGTCACCGAGGCGGTCGGCCGCACCAAAGGCTGCACGCACATAACGGAACTGTTGATGCCGGCTGCGACGGTGGCCTTCCAGACTATGGGCAGCTGGAAGGCGCCGGACGATCCCGCCAAGGCTGCGGAGAAGCCCCTGTTCATCGACGGCTGCAAGGCATGGGCTGCCGACGGCCCGGTCGTGCAGAAGCTCTACCCGATGCACTACCGGAAGCGGGCTTAAGGCGCGGGCTGAGCTATACTACGCGCCTCGAAAAGCCGGGAAATCATTGATGGCGAAGGAAGAAATGCTCGAAATGGAAGGCGTGGTGCAGGAAGTCCTGCCCAACACGCAATTCCGCGTCGAGCTCACCAACGGCGCGAGCGTGCTCGCTTACGCCGGCGGCAAAGTGGTCCGGCACCGAATCCGCATCCTCGCGGGCGACCGCGTCAGCCTGGAAATCTCGCCCTACGACCTTACGCGCGGCCGCATCAGCTTCCGCCACAAGGACGAACGGCCGATGGCGCCGCAGGTGCGGCGCCCGCAGTACAAGAAGCGTTAAACCCGCGCTGGCAGTTCCCGCCGCCCTCAGCGGCAGCGTTCCATGTCCTCGGCGGTCATCACCGGCTTGAACACGCAGGGCTCCTTGGCTTTGCCGAGCGTGCGGTCGGGCGTGGAGCCCACCAGGCCGCCGGCGCCTTTCGCCGGCGCCGAGACCTTTTGCTGCGCTCCCGCAGGCGCTGCGCGCTGCGCGGGCGCTGCCTGCAGCGTGGCGGGCGGCGTGTTGTTCCAGGACTCGTCGGCGACCTTCCACTCGGTGCCTTCCAGGACCAGGCGGATGCTGCCGTAAAGTGTCTCGCTCGCATCACGCCCGGGTGTCGCCGAATCGCCGCTCACCACCAGGTGTGCGGTCTTGCCGTTCTGGGCCACGGACTTGTTCCTCAGCACGAAGGCGCGCGGCGCCGTCGCGACCGCCATCTTGGCCGCGGCGTCCCTCTCCGCGGCCGACATGCGGACCATCTCCGCGCGCTGCGCCTCGGGGATGTAGCGCATCATCTCGTTCAGGTCCCCGGAGGCGGCGGCGCGGTGGTATTTCGCGTAGACGGCTTCGGGTTCGTCCGCGTGCACGGGCAGTGCGGCCAGCAGGAGGAGCGCGGCGAGGAACGGCTTCATGGCGGGACTTCCGCGACTATAGGAAATAAATAGGGTCAGAGCAACATTATTCCGGCTCCGTCGCCCAGTGGAGCCGATGGAAGTCGAAGCCGTGCGCGATGGTCGGCTTGACGATCGCGAAGTAGGGCGAGATGTCGAAGTCGCGCGGCACATAGAGGCTGTGGTGGCGGATGCGCAGGATGTCTTCCTGCTCCGCCCTGACGTCGGCCCGCGTGCCGGCCTGCGGCGGCACGTATTCGGGCAGGATCGGGTAGCGCACCGAGTCGAAGGCCGCGGCGATCAGCGTGGAGCAGATGGCGCGCGTCGGGTCGCCGCTGCCCAGCGCGATCATGCGGCGCCGGAAGCGCGCCGGCACCGGCGGCGTCGGGAAGAGGTACCTCGCCAGGTCGAAGACGTTCTTCATGTCGTAGGCTTCGCCGATGCGCGTCACGGCGAAATCGATCACTTTTCTCGTTTCTTCGACGGCAAGCCCGACCGGCCGGCAGATGCGCGTGTGCAATCCGGCGAAATGGCTGAGCGGCACTGCGCGCACGCCCGCGCGCATGTCCGCCTCGATTAGCACTTTCGGTTCTTCGCCAGTAGGAGGTGTGCCCGCAGTTCCCCTTAACGCATCGCCGATGTAAAGCGCCGAATGCGACCAGGTGGACTGCGTGAGGTATTTGATGGCGACGCTGACGCGCGTGTTGCCTTCGATCAGCAGTACGTCGCCCGGCTCGAGAGTGCCGGCGAGCTTCTCCGGCGGCGAAGTGGCGAAGCGTGTGCCCTCCGGCCGCACCTCGGACAGGTATTTGGCGAGCTTGCGCCCGAGCCATTCGAGGAGCCAGTCCATGGAAAGGGGGGGTCAGGCCCCCTTTATCTTCAGGCCTTCTTCTGCCAGGCGGAGCACCAGCCCTTGCTGCTGACTTCCTTGCCCGGGAAGATGCCGCAGGCCGCCCAGGCGTCGGTCGGCTTGCCCTTGAACTGCACGCAATTCGCGCAATGCTGGTCGGGCTTGTAGTTCGCGTACTTCGCCTTGTCGACCTTGGTCGCGTCCTGCTTGTAGCCGAGCGCCATCGCGGTTGCGTCCTTCTCGTCGACGTGCGGCGCGCCCTTGGCTTGCGCAGGCGCTGTGCCCGCGCGCGACACCAGTGCGATCGATACAAGTGCGAATGAACCGGATTTCAGGAAGTCGCGGCGTTGCGGTTTCATGCGGTGTTTCTCCATGGTGGCTGGCAATCGAAGCTGCTGGCTGCCGAAGGCGCTATTTCAACAGGCCCAAGCCTTGATAGCAAAGATACAGTTCGCGACAGGCCCAGGCGTCGGTCGCGGCGTAGGTCACTTGCGCCTCCGTCAGGTGCCGCGCCGCCCAATTCGACGTCCGCTTACCCTTGGGTATCCGGAAGCCCAAAAAGATCCCGGCCAGGTTGCGCAGGCCCGTCTGCTCGACGCCGTGCGGTTTCACCACAGTGCCCGCGTCCAGCACCGACGCCTGCTCGAAATAGAACACCTGCTTCAGGTGGCGCAGGTCTTCGGCGAGGCCGATGCCGACCTTGGTGACGCGCGCATCGCCCAGCATCCCGGCCAGCACCCCCGAGCAATCCAGCCGCTGCAGCGGAAAGATGTAGACCGCGCGCGCCGTCGCCACCTGGGCGAGGCAGGGCGGATAGCTCTCGCCCACGCGGAACGCGGGCCGCGTCTCGGTATCCATGCCGACCACGCTTTCCTGCACGATGTCCGCCGCCGCCGCCCTGAGGTCGTCCTGCGTCTCGACCTGCACCACGGGGCCTTCATAGCGCCGTACGGGCAGGACGGCCAGTTCTTCGCTGGAAATGCTGTGCGCAATGGTGGAGGGCAATTTCACGGTGGCGCAGTGTAGCCGCGAATCACCGATACACTCGCATCCATGCGCCTCGTCCTCGACACCAACATCTGGCTGGATTGGCTGGTCTTCCAGGACACCGGTATCGCCCACATCCGCCAGCTGCAGGGCGCCAGGCACCTCGAAATCTGCATCGACGCCGTCTGCGAGGCCGAACTGGTGCGCGTGCTCGGCTATCCCTTCGGCAAGCGCCAGCTCAATGGCACCGAGCAGGCCGCGGCCATCGCCCGGTGCCGGCGCATCGTCACCCGCGTCGATGCCGCCGCACCAGCGGGCGATCGCGCGCGCTTGCCCGCCTGCCGCGACCCGGACGACCAGAAATTCCTCGAGGCCGCACTCGCCGCGCGCGCCGACTGGCTGATCACCAAGGACCGCGCGCTGCTCGACCTGGCGCGCAAGCGGACTCGGAACATGCAGCGCCCCGCGCCCTTCAAGATCGGCACGCCCGATGATTTCGAAGACTTCGCTATCGCCTGACCGGTTGCATGCCCCTCGCCCCCGACCTGCGCGCGGCCTACGAAAGGGCGGAGTACGTCGTCTACGCCAGCCCCGGCGTGCAGTTCCGCATCGGCGAGCCGAGCGACGTCATCGAGGCGATGATGGCGATGAACCGCGTGCGCACCGCCGCCTTCGTCAGCTCCGCCACCAGCCGCGGCGTCGCGAGCCCCGAGAACGAGCGCCGGCTCGCCGACTTCCTCTTGAAGCACCAGCTCGACGGCTTGCAGGGCGCCGCGCATTTATCCGTCAAGTACCGCGTCTACCAGGGCGAGGGCCGCGACCCGCAGGGCGCCTGGAAGGCCGAGCCGAGCGTCCTGATCATGGGCATCGCGCGCGCCGAGGCCGAGGCGCTGGGGCGGCGCCTGGACCAGAACGCGATAGTCTTCATCGAGAAAGGCGGCGCGCCGGAGCTGGTGGTGCTGGTATGAAGCGCAAGGCCAGGGCGAAGGCGCCCGCGCCGGCCGAAATGAAACGGCGCCGTCCGCGCGCGAAGCATAACGTCTACGTCATCGAGCTGGACGGCCGCGTGCTCAACCACGCACGCTTTCGCGCCGCCAATCCCGACCGCGACATCACCAAGCCCTGCGTCTACGTCGGCTGCACCGGCCTCACGCCCGAAAAGCGCTTCGCGAAGCACAAGGCGGGCATCCAGGCCAACCGCTACGTCCAGGATTACGGCATCCGCCTGTTGCCCAAGCTCTACGCCTACGCCAACCCGATGCCCTACGACGCCGCGCGCGACATGGAGGTTGAGCTCGCGATCGCGCTGCAGGAGGAGGGCTATGCGGTGTGGCAGGCGTGAATGCAGGAAACGCGGTCTAATATGCTGCTATGTGGTCCATCGTTATCTCGACGATAGTATTCTTCGCCGCCAGCTTCTTCCTCAAGCGGTATCTCGACCAGAATGATTTTCCGAAAGGGATGACGCGCAATGTGGGGGTCTTCGCGCTTGCAGCCGCTGCGTCATACGCCGCCGCTGCGGCGATAGACTGGATCGCCAACCACGTCTAGGTTTTAGTTCGAGGTCTTGGCTTCAAGCGCCGTCCACCGCTCGAGTTTCTCGTGCAGCAACAGTTCGATCTCGCCAGCGCGGGCCTGGTCGGTGCGCACGGTCTCCGTGCCCTGCTTGTAGTACTCCGCCTCGCTCATCTTCTTAGCCAGTGCTTGCTGCTCGGCCTCCAGCGCCTCGATTTCCTTCGGCAGCGCCTCCAGCTCGCGGGTTTCCTTGTAGGAGAGCTTCGCTTTGGGTTTTGCTTTCGTTCCTGTTGATTTGATTCTCGGACTATCAAAAACGGAAACGGCGGGTCGCTGCCGCAGCCAGTCGGCATAGCCGCCGGCGTATTCCTTCCACTTGCCGCCGCCCTCGGCGGCGATGGTCTGCGTGACGATGTTGTCGAGGAAGGTGCGGTCATGGCTGACAAGGAGGAGGGTGCCGGCGTAGTTCTGCAGCGCCGCCTCCAGCAGCTCCAGGGATTCGATGTCGAGGTCGTTGGTGGGCTCGTCAAGCACCAGCACATTGGCAGGACGTGCGAACAGGCGCGCGAGCAGCAGGCGGTTGCGCTCGCCGCCGGAGAGCATGCGCACGGGCGACTGGGCTCGGCGCGGCGGGAAGAGGAAGTCTGCTAGATAAGACATGACGTGCTTGCGCGCAGTTTTCCCTTCAACCTCCAGCTCGACGAAGTCGGAGCCGGGGCTGATGGTCTCGGCCACGGTCTTCTCGGGGTCGAGGGCTTCGCGCATCTGGTCGAAGTAGGCGGGCTGGATCCTGGTGCCGAGGCGCACGCTGCCCGAGTCGGGGGCGAGCGTGCCGAGGATCAGCTTTATCAGGGTGCTCTTGCCCGCGCCGTTCGGGCCGATGATGCCGATGCGGTCGCCGCGCTGGATGGTCAGGGTCAGGTCTTTTACGGGAGTGACGCCATTGCCGAATGAAAGCGAAACATCCAGCAGTTCCGCGACCAGCTTGCCGGAGCGTTGGCCGGAGCCGACGCTCATCTTCACCTTGCCGATGCGCTCTCGGCGCGCGGCTCGTTCTTCGCGCAGGTGCTCCAGGCGCGTGACGCGGCCTTCGTTGCGCGTGCGCCGCGCTTCGATGCCCTTGCGGATCCAGGCTTCCTCCTGCGCCCAGAAGCGGTCGAACTTGCGCGCGGCTACCGCTTCTGCGGAGAGTTGTTCCGCTTTTTTCTTTTCATAATAAGTAAAGTTTCCCGCAAAGGAAAAAAGCTGTCCCCGGTCAAGTTCGAGGATGCGCGTGGCGACTCGGTCGAGGAAGGTGCGGTCGTGGGTGACGACGATGGCGGACGGGCCCTTCATCAGGAGACTTTCCAGGATCAGGATGCCGTCGACATCCAGGTGGTTGGTCGGTTCATCCAGCAGCAGCAGCTCGGGCTCGCGCGCGAAGGCGAGGGCAAGCGCCGCGCGCTTCCTCTCGCCGCCGGACATGCTGGCGGGATCAATATCGGTGTCCAGCTTGAAACGGTGCAAAAACTCTTCGAGGCGATGCTTCGGCACCGAGGGATCCGTCTCCACCTCCGGCTCCTGCGGCACGAGGGCGATGCGCAGGCCTGAGTTCTTCTTCAGCTCGCCGTCGTCCAGCGCGATGCGGCCGGCGATGCTGCCGAGCAGGGACGACTTGCCGGTGCCGTTGCGGCCGATCAGGCCGATGCGCTCGCCCGCGTCCATGGCGAACGACGCCTTGTCGAGGAGCGGCAGTTCGCCGTAGGCAAGCTCGGCGTCGGCGAGGGTGAGCAGCGGCATGGCGGGGGCGAATATACAGGGGCGAAGGTGAGAAAATGTGACTCCGCCCCCTTTTACTGAGGAGTACACGATGGCCAAGGCTTACTGGGTGACGACCTACCGTTCGATCACCAATCCGGATGCGCTCGCGGCGTATTCCAAGCTCGCCGGGCCGTCCATATTGGCGGCGGGCGGCAAGTTCCTCGTGCGCGGCATGCCGGCCGAGGTCTGGGAGTCGGGGTTGAAGCAGCGCACGGTGGTGATCGAGTGGCCCGATCTCAAGACGGCGCTCGCCGCGCACGGCACGCCGGGCTACCAGGCAGCGCTCAAGGCGCTCGGCACGGGCTCGGTGGACCGCGACATGCGGGTGGTGGAGGGCGCCGAGTAGGGTAGGTGACGGAATCCGGTGCAACGTTCTCTCCCTGCCGGCGCTGGCGCTACCTGTTGTGGCGCCGCTGGGATGAAGCGAAGCCCGTCGCCAACTTCCTGATGCTCAACCCGAGCACGGCGGACGAGGTGAAGCTCGATCCGACCTGCTCGCGCGCCCGCGACTACGCCGAGCGCTGGGGCTATGGCGCGCTGATCGTGACGAACGTTTTCGGCTGGAGGGCTACACACCCAGACGACATGAAGGCCGCGAAAGATCCGGTCGGGCCGGGCAACGACGCGGCGATCGTTCGGACCGCGAAGGAATCGGCGATCGTGGTGTGCGCGTGGGGAAACCACGGGACCTTTCTTGATCGCTCTTCGAAGGTCAGGGCTCTGCTAAAGGAAGTGAAGCTGCACGCTCTGCGTATCAACGCCAACGGCGAGCCGGCGCACCCGCTCTACCTGCCGGGAAAGCTCAAGCCTATTTCTTGGGG
>DATJYN010000129.1:0-9578 GCA_035499575.1 Burkholderiales bacterium
TCCGGTAATGCAGGCACAGCAGCAGGTTGCCCCAGGCCTCGAGGAATTCCGGCTCCAGCTCGAGCGCGCGGCGAAGCGAGACCTCCGCTTCGTCGGCGCGACCGAGCAGCACGAGGGCGTTTCCCAGGCCGAAGTGCGCAGGCGCGTACAACGGGTCCAGCTCGAGCGCCTTGCGCAGGCCGGTGACCGCCTCGTCCAGCCGCCATCGCAGAATGTGGATCGCGGCCAGACGGCAATGCCAGTCGGCGTGCCCGGGCTCGAGAGCGATCGCCTGTCTCAGGTCCGTCTCCGCTGCGGCGGCATTGCCGCGCAAGCGCGCGATGTTGCCGCGGTTGTACAGCGCGCTGGCGAGCCGGGGATTCGCACGCAGCGCGCGCTCGTAGCTTTGCGCCGCGCCCTCGAGATCGCCCGCCGCCTCCAGCACGCAGCCGAGGTTGTTGGCCGCCATGGCGTGGGACTGCTCGAGTTCGAGCGCCTTGCGGTAGGCGGCGACCGCGTCGACGGGACGCGCCAGGTCTTCCATGGTGCAGCCGAGCATGAACTGCAGCTGCGCCGACGAACCCGCCGCGAGCGCGCGTCCGAGGGCATTCACCGCAGGCTCGTTGTCTTCGAGCTCGTGGCAAAGATCCCAATGGAGTTTCAGCACCTCGGCTTGCGCGGGTTCGGCGCGCAGAATTTCCTCGCAGCCCGCTCTTGCGGCAGCCAGCTTTCCCTCGGCGCGCAGCGCCTGCACGCCGGCCAGCGTCGCCCGCGGCGGCGGCGGGGGCAGAAGTTTCTCGCGCCAGAGCGCGAGATAGCGCTCCTCAAGCTCCCGCACGAAGCCTGTCTCGTCGCGCAGCGCCGAGCCGCTCAAGCGTTCGCGCATGCCGGCGCGCAATGCGGCGAGCCGTGCCGGATCGCCCGCCAGCTGCACGGCGGCCTGCACGTAGGCATCGACATCGCCGGCCACCAGTTCGCCCAGCCCGGCCGCTTCGAGCAGGCTCGCGCCGACGCGCCCCGCGTGCCGGTCGCCGCGTACCGCGATCACGGGCACATCCATCCAGAGCGCTTCGCAAGTCGTCGTCGTGCCGTTGTAGGGGAAGCTGTCGAGCGCGATATCCACGCGTTTGTAGATGGCAAGGTGGCTTTCCGCCGAAGCCTCCCAACCCCGCAGCTCGAGCCGCGACGGATCGACGCCTGCGCTCGCGAACCGGTCCCGCACGCGTTTCGCCACCGACGGCACTCCAAGCGGCTTCGCCTTGAGCAGCAGCCGCGATCGCGGTACCGCCGCGAGAATGCGCGCCGCGGCGGAGAAAAAGGGATCCGACAGCTTCCTGAAATTGTTGAAGCAGCCGAAGGTGACCGCACCCGCCTCCCGCTGCTGCGGCGCGCCGGGAACCTGGATGTCGGGGCCCGGGCGATAGCAGAGAAAGCTGCGCGGCAGCCGCGACAACCGCTCAGTGTTCAAAAGGTCCGCTTCCCCAGGCGGATCCGCCCTCGCATCCGTAACGCGGAAGTCGATCGCGCTCAGGCCTGTCGTATTCGGGTAGCCGAGGTAAGTCCCCTGCAGAGGCGCGGGCCTGAGCGCGAATACCTTCAGACGCTGGTGGGCCGTGTGCCCGGCGAGATCCACGAGGATGTCCACCCGGTCCGCCCGAATCTGCCCGGCAAGTTCGGCAGCGCTGAAATGCGCGCAGTCCAGCCAGTTGTCGGCCAATCCGCGCATCGCCTCGGTAATCCGGTCGGCTTCCGGGTAGGTGTAGTAGCCGAAAATCTCGAAGCGTTCGCGGTCGTGCCGCGCCAGGATCGGCAGCATGAAGCTCGCCACCACGTGCGAGCGGAAATCGGGCGATACGTAGCCGATCCGCAAGCGGCGCGGCCACTTCGGATCCGGTGCCGGAGCGGCGACCGGCTGCACGTTGCGCTCGCCGAAGCGGCGGTGCGCGGCGAACACCTCCTGCGGCGAACGGGCCGAGCTGTAGTTGAGGATGAACAGCAGGTTGCTGTGTATATCCGAGTGGTCCGGCGCGAGCGCGTGCGCGACCGAGAGTTCGGCGAGGGCGCCTTCGAGGTCGCCGAGCTGGTGATAGACGCTGCCGAGGTTGTGGCGCACCTCGGCAATATCCGGCGCCAGTTTCTTCGCTAGCTCCAGTTCCGCGAGCGCCCCATCCAACTGCCCCATTTCGGCCAGCAGCTCGCCCAGGTCGGCGCGCATCCTGGCGTAGTCGGGCTTCAGCGCGAGGCCCGCACGGTACTCCGCTACCGCCGCATCGCTGCTACGGGTCCGCCGCAGCGCGGCCGCAAGCGCGTAGCGAAATTCCGGCTCGCCCGGCAGGATGGCAATCGCCTGGCGGAAGAACTCCATCGCCTCCGCATCGTTGCGTTCGCGTTCGGCGACCTGGCCCAGATCGAACAAGGCCGCCGCGTTGCGCGGATCGCGCTCCAACACCCTTCGGAACAGACGGCGCGCCTGCGCGCACTCGCCGCGCGCGCGATGCGCCCTGCCGAGTTTCAGCCACTCCTCCTGCTGCGATTCCGCATCCGGGAGCGCCTCCCCGCTGCTGAGCGCCCGCTTCAGGAATTTCCAAGACCACCGCTCGGCGGAACGGCGTTTAGAATCTTCCGGCAGCATGCAAGGTCGCGCAGTTCGCTTTGGCGGATGGTTCGACATTCTGCCATCGTTCTCATAAGCTAATCACGATCGTTTACGGCGACACCCGGAGATCAGGCCATTGTTCCGCTGGTTGATAAATCTCATACGCCGGAGTCGCGCGCCGGACAGCGCGCTCGCAAACGTTCTGTATTCTCAAGGCGAGGCCGCGCACAGGGCTGGACGGCACCGCGAAGCAGCGGCGCATCTGCTCGGCGCCATCAACGCGAATCCGCGCGTCGCCGAGTACCACTACGAATTGGGCCGCGTCATGCGGTCCCTCGCGGAACCCGAGCGCGCGGTCACGTGCTTCCGCGCGGCGATCGACGTCGACCCGCGACATCGCGACGCGCACATCGACATCGCCTCGGTCATGCTTGGTCTCGGCAATCCGGCCGCGGCCGAACAGGCGGCGCGTGCCGCATTGCAGATCGATCCCGGCAGCGTCCCGGCGCACGCGAATCTAGGCGGCGCGCTGGAGGATCAGGGCCGGTTCGGCGAGGCAGCCGGGAGTTTCCGCGCCGCGCTCGCCATCCAGCCCGATTTCGTTCCTGCGCTATGCAATCTGAGCACCATCTGCCTGCAGTTGGGCGAGGTTGACGAGGCTGCGCGGTACACCGAACACGCCGTGCGGATCGCGCCGCAGGAAGCCGTCGCCCACCTGCGACGCGCGAGTGTCCTGCTCGAAATGCGCCGACCGCAGGACGCCGCCGATAGTTTTCGCGAAGCGCTGCGCCTGCAGCCCGGTTCCGTGCAGGCGCGCAGCGGCGTAGGCTATGCGCTGGATATCCAGGGCGATCTCGACGGCGCGCTGTTCCAGTACCAGAAGGCCCTGGAAATCGACCCAGCCGACGTACAGACCCATTTGAACCGCGCCACGATACGGCTGGTGCGGGAAGACTATGTCCGCGGCTGGGAGGAATACGAATTTCGCCTGCGCAGCCCGTCGCATGCGGCGCTCTATGCGCGATTCAGCCATCCGATGTGGGACGGCGCGCCGCTTGCCGGCCGCCGCATCCTCATCTACGGCGAGCAAGGGCTCGGCGACGAGGTCATGTTCGCATCATGCATTCCGGACTTGATTGTGCAGGCGGCGCACTGCGTCATCGACTGCGAACCGCGGCTGGCGGGGATGTTCCGCCGCTCGTTTCCGCAGGCAACCGTCCATGCCGGCAAACAGACCGACCCCGTCGACTGGCTGGCGGACGCCGGCGCCATCGATGTAAGCATTCCGAGCGGCAGCCTGCCGCTGCATCTGAGGCGCTCGCCAGATGCCTTCCCCCCGCATCGGGGATATCTTCGCGCCGATCCGGAACGCATATCTGTCTGGCGCGAACGGCTGCAGCAGCTCGGACCGGGCTTGAAGGTCGGGCTCTCTTGGCGCGGCGGCGTTCCGCAAACCGGCCGCGGCTCGCGCTCGATTGCGCTGGCCGACCTGCTGCCGGTGCTGCGCGTGCCCGGCGCAACATTCGTCAACCTGCAATACAACCGCGGCAGCGGCGAGCTGGCGACGCTTCGGGAACGGCACGGCGTGGATATTCACGACTGGCCTGAGGCCATCGACGACTATGACGAAACCGCCGCTCTTGCCTGCGCGCTCGATATGACGGTCAGCGTCTGCACGGCGCTCGTCGACCTCTGCGGCGCGCTCGGGCGCCCGGTCTGGGTACTGGCGCCGGTGCGGAGCGACTTCCGCTACGGCCTTGCCGGGGACACGATGCGCTGGTATCCCTCGGTGCGCATGTTCCGCCAGTCGACCTACGGCGACTGGGCGCCGGTCATCGCTTCCGTCGCGGCAGCGTTGAAGAACGCCGCCTAGCGCCGCCCATGCCGCCGGCGATCGCAGACCGTTTTCGCAACGCGATTGACTTCTCCCGCGCACGCCGCCTGCGCCGGGACGGCGACAATGCAGGCGCCGAAGTCTTGTACCGCCGCGTACTCGGCCGAGACCCGAACCATGCGCAAGCGCATCGCGGGCTGTCCGATCTCCTCTCGGCGCGCGGCGAGGCGCTAGAGGCGCTGGCTCACGGCGCCGAGGCATTACGGCTGCGGCCGGCCTGGGCCGATGCGCACAATAGCGTCGGCGTCGCGCTATACGCTCTGGCGCGTCTGGACGAGGCGATGGGGCACTTTCGCCGCGCGCTGGAAGCCGATCCGACCCACGCCCCGGCCCACGTCAACCTCGGCAACGCGCTCACGGACCAGGGCCGCATCGAAGAGGCAATCGCTCACTACGGCGAGGCAATCGCCGCGGACCCTGCGAACGCAACCGCGCACCTCACGCTGGCGATGGCGCTGGAAGAAGACGGGCGCTGCGAAGAAGCGCTCGCCGCATACAAACGCGCCCAGGCGATTGCGCCTAGCGACGGGATCCGCATCAAGATGGCGACGATGCTGCCGATGTATCCGGGCTCCTCCGCGGAAATCGACGCGCTGCGCGCACGAATGGAGCGCGAGATCGCCGCGTTGATGGCAGGACGGCTCCGCCTGCTAGACCCGGTGCGCGAAGTCGGCCAGACCGCGTTCCTGCTGCCCTACCAGGGCCGCAACGACCGCGACCTGCAGAAGAAACTGGCTGCGCTGTACGAGTACGCCTGCCCGGAGCTCGCGTACACAGCGCTGCATTGCCGGGTTCCGCGCCGCGCTCCGCGCGCGAGGATTCGCGTCGGCTTCGCTTCGAAACACTTCACTGCGCATTCGGTCGGCATCTGGTTCAACCAGCTCATCACACTGCTCGCGAAGACGCAGGACCTGGAGGTGGTCCTGGTCGACCTCAGCGGCGCGGCCGACCCGGAACTGCGCGCGGCGTGCGCGCGCTGCGTGACGCCGCCGCAGGATCTTGCCGGCGCGCGCGAAGCCATCGCGCGCGAAGAACTCGACATCCTGGTGTATGCCGACATCGGCATGGACCCGTTCGGCTACTTTCTTGCCTTCAGCCGGCTTGCGCCGGTGCAATGCGCGATGCTGGGGCATCCGGTGACCAGCGGCATCCGCAGCATCGACTACTTCATCTCCAGCGCGTTGTTCGAAGCGGACGAGGCGCAGGACCACTACAGCGAGAAGCTTGTGCGCCTGGCCTCCCTGCCCCTCTACATTCCGCGCCCGTTGCCGCCGCCGGCACCGAAGACGCGGCGTGAACTGGGCCTGCCCGAGGACAGGACGCTGTATTCCTGCCCGATGATGCTGCACAAGTTCCACCCGGATTTCGACGCCGCCATGGCGCAGATCCTGCGGCGGGACTTGCGCGGCGAGATCCTCCTGTTCGGCGATGCGCGCTATCCGCGGCGGCATGAAGGCCTGCGCCGCCGGTTCGCCGAAGCGCATCCCGATGTCGCCGGGCGGCTGCGCTTCCTGCCCTGGGCGAGCGCCGGCGACCTGATGAGCATCATCCGTGAAAGCGACGTGGTGATCGACACCTTCCACTTCGGCGCCGGCACCACTGCATTCATCGTGCTCGCCTGCGGCACGCCGCTCGTGACGCTGCCCGGCGCCTACGTGCGTGGACGCCCGACCTACGGCTGCTACCTCAAGATGGGCATGACGGATTGCGTTGCGCACGATCCGGAACGCTATGTGGACCTGGCGGTGAAGATCGGCACCAACCGCGAGTTCCGCAACGTGCTGCGCGAACGGATCCTCGCTTCCTGCAGCACGCTGTATGCGGACCCCGCCGCCGTGGAAGAGCTCGCCGCGTTCCTGCGCAGCGCTTCTGCTAGCCCGGCTGCATGAAGCGGGCCCAGGTATCGCCGCGCGCCCGCAATTCCAGTTCCCTGTGCGCGATCACCGGTCCGAGCACGCTGTCGGCACGGAAGGTGATCCGGATGCTGTCGGAGAGGCCGTCCTGGAGCACGAATGCGTTCTGGTACAGGCAGACCAGGTGCATCAGGTTGTGGAAGCCGAAGGTCCGGGCAGTAGGCGCAATCGCCTCGGCGGCAAAGCGGTCCGCCAGGTCGCCCGGCGCGAAACGGATGCCATGCGCCGACTCCAGCTGCCGCCGCATCGCGCAGCAGATCGCAATGTCCTCGGCGTAGGGTGCCTGGACGGCGTCATACGCCCTGGCCACGGGATCGTCACGTAACGCCGCGAGAAGCTTGCGCGAACGCAGCGAGAACCCGCCGATGCCGCCGGCACTGCCGCCAGGAAGCCGCACGGCGGGCCCGATATAGTCGTACTGCAGGAACGCCGGGTCCCAGGCCGCAGGGTTGAGGACGAAACCGTCGTACTGCATGACGAGCACGTGGCTGGTATCGATGTATTCGCACAGCCGGTGCACCATGAAGTTCGAGTAATCCGCCAAAGACGCGATGCGCTCGATCGGGATGAATTCCACGCCGGCAACGCCGCAGTCGTGGTCGCTTATGAAGAGGCAGCGTGCGAAATCGCATTTTGCGAGCGTGGTGCGCAAGGCCTTCGCCGCGAGATCGTGATACGCGCTGTCCACGCAGCAAAGCGTCACATCAGGCAGGCGCAGGCGGCTTGCTGGCGCCTGGATCGCCGCACCGTGTGTCGGTCCCGGTTGCAGGGAAATCCAGCCGCGGAAGTAGCGGTTCGCATCGCCGCGGCCGAGCAGCGTGGCGGTCCAGCCCGCGTTCGCGAGGGCGTCCGCCAGCGCCGGTTCGATCGCCAATGCCCGGTCGTAGAAACTCATGGCTTCGTCGTAGCGGTGCAGGAGCGAACAGCAGACGCCCGCGAGATTGGCGGTTGCCGCGTCTGTGGGCTCGATCGTCAACGCGGTACGCAGCGCAGCGAGCGCCTCCTCATATCGGCCATCCCGGGCAAACGCCGCGCCGTCCCGGCGTGTGGTGTCGGCTGAGGAACGCGCGCCGCCGGATGCGAGCGCACGCAGTTCGGCGCTGACCGAATCGATAACAGGTTGCCAATCGCGATAGGTGCTTTGGCGGAACAGCCGCACTGACGGATACCAGGGCATCGAATCGCCTGCGGCGCCGTAGCGCCACTCGGGGCCGAGCGGTGCCATCACCCAGACCGGGCGTCCAAGCGCGCCGCCCAGGTGCACGAGCGCCGTGCATACGCTCAATACGAGATCTACGGCGCAGGCGAGCGCGGCCGTCTGCTCGTAATCGTCGATCGCCTCCGGCCAGTGTTCGATGGCGATGCCGTGGCGCTCGCGCAGCGCCTCGATGTCGCGACGCGCGTCGTCCGTGTACTGAAGGCTGATGAAACGTACCCCGGGTGCACGAAGCACGGGCAACAGCTGTTCGAGTTCGATCGAGCGCAATGCGATCCGCGTCCTGCGCACGCCCCCGGTCCATGCCAATCCCACCTTCAGGCCGGGCCCGAACGCAGCGAGCCGCGCGCGCCAGCGCGCGACGGCGTCCGGGTCCGCTCTCAGGTATCCATCGTGCCGGGGAAAATCGGCTTTGCCGCGCCGGAACAGGCGCGGCAGGCTGCCCGCCTCGATGAAGAAATCCGGCGCTTCAGGCAGCGCGCCGGGCGGCACACCGCCTCCGGGTTGCGACGCGATGAACGTGGCTCCCGGAATCGAGCGCGCAAACAACGCGCGTAAGCGAGGATCGCACTCGACGAAGCACTGCGCCGTCTGCCGCACCAGCTGCGGCAGGATGGAGGCAAACATGATTTCGTCGCCCAAGCCCTGCTCCCTGGATACGAGCAGCCTGCGGCCGGCGAGCGGCGATCCGTCCCAGCGCGGCGTCCCGGCGGCCGGCGCATATTCGGCGCTCAGGCGGCGCAGGTCGTAGCCTTCCCAGCCGCGCTCAAAGTCCCCGTTCAGCAGGCGCGCCATTCCCAAATGAAACGACGCCAGCGGAAAATCCGGCCGCAGAGCGAGCGCACGCTCGTAGTCCGCGAAAGCGTCCTGCAGGCGGCCGAGCTCCTGGTACATCGCACCACGGAAATCGTAGAGTTCCGGATCATCGTCGCGCCGCCGCAGCGCGGCCTCAAAACACGCCAGAGCGCGTATTGGGTCATGCAGCTTCTGGTAGGCGCGTCCCAGCAGCAGTTGCGGCTCGTAGGCCGCCGGATCGCCGGCGACCGCAGCGGCAGCGAGCGCATGCGCCGCCAGGTAGTTGTCGGCTTCCATGCGCGCATCGAACTCGCGCCGGAAATTCTCCGCGGGCGGCCGTGCAACGCCGTGCAAGCGGCCGCGCCACATCGCACGCCACGTCTGCTGCATGAGTTCACCGAGAAATTTTGCGAGCACCGTTTGGGATGTCCGTCACGCAGTGCGTTGCGTGCAGGGCGCTATTGACCGTCCGCAGCACGATGCACCATAATGCCACGCGATGGGAATTTTCGGTTCCGTCTCCACCAAGCAGGTTGACGAGTTCGCGAAATCTCTCGCGCGCGAGTTGGCAAGGCAATGCCCTCCGGATCCGTCCAGCGGCGACGGCAAGCCAAGCGCGACACCGAAGCGGCTGGTGGCGGCACTCGAACAGATTTGCGGAAAAGCCTTGGGGTTTCGCGAGCAGCACGGCCTCGGCATCTACAAGAAGGCGCGTCTCGGCAATACGTTTCGCTGGGAATTGTCTGATCTGGGTTACGGCAAGGATTTCATCGAAGACGCCACCCAACGATTGGTAGTGCACATTTCCCGCAAGCGGTAACCCCCGGCAGTCCGGCTCCGGACTGCCCAAAATTGTCAGCGCAGTCGACGTTTCCTGTCGGGCGACCTCGAGGATCGCAGGTCCTTCATATATTTATGATTTAAATCAATATCTTATAAAAATATGGGTCTGGCCCGGTTCCTGCTAATTGTCCGGTACGGGAAGTCGCTGCACTGACTTGTCGTATTCGTAACTCAACTTTGGAGGTTTAAATGACCAAGCTTCAGAAGGGCTTTACGCTGATCGAACTGATGATCGTGGTCGCGATCATCGGCATCCTGGCGGCAGTCGCCATCCCGGCGTACCAGGACTACATCGCACGCGCGCAGACGTCGGAAGCCGTGCAGCTGAGCGCCGGCGGCAAG
>DATJYN010000130.1:0-2689 GCA_035499575.1 Burkholderiales bacterium
GCCTCCCGGCTGCCCGTGGACGCCCCCGAGGGCACCGCGGCGCGTCCCATGGCGCCCGACTCGAGCAGCACGTCCGCCTCGATGGTCGGGTTGCCGCGCGAATCGAGGATTTCCCTCGCAACGATATCGACGATCGAGCTCATGCGCTGTTCACCTTGTTCTCGGCAAATCCGTTCTTCTTCACAGTGCGATCAAGCTCCACCAGAGTGTCGAGGAGCTCCCCCATCAGCGCGAGCGGCCAGGAATTCGGACCGTCGCACAACGCTTCGTCCGGCTTCGGATGCGTTTCCATGAACACGCCCGACACGCCCGCGGCGACCGCCGCGCGCGCGAGCACCGGGATGTATTCCCGCTGGCCGCCGCTGGCCGTGCCCTGCCCGCCGGGGAGCTGTACCGAATGCGTCGCGTCGAACACCACCGGGCAGCCGGTCTCGCGCATGGCCGCGAGGCCGCGCATGTCGACGACGAGATTGTTGTAGCCGAAGCTGAAGCCGCGCTCGCAGACCAGTACCTGCTTGTTGCCCGCGGCCTGCGCCTTCTCCACCACTTGCTTCATTTCCCAGGGCGACAGGAACTGGCCCTTCTTGACGTTCATCGGCCTGCCCTGCTTCGCCACGCTGCGGATGAAGTTGGTCTGGCGGCACAGGAACGCCGGTGTCTGCAGCACGTCCACCACCGCGGCGACTTCCTGCAGGGGCGTGTCCTCGTGCACGTCCGTGAGGACCGGGACGCCGATCTTCTTCTTCACTGTTTCCAGAATTTTCAAACCCTCCGCCATGCCCGGGCCGCGATAGCTCGCACCTGAAGTCCGGTTCGCCTTGTCGAAGGAGCCTTTGAAGACGTACGCCATTTTCAGCCGGGATGCATGCTCCTTCAGCTTGCCGGCGATATCCAGGCAGAGCTGCTCGCTCTCCAGGGTGTCCGGTCCCGCAATGAGGAACAGCGGCCGTTCCAGGCCGACGTCGAAGCCGCAAAGCCTCACGCCGCGACAACCGACAGTGTGCCGCCGGGCCGCTTTGCATTCGCGCGGTATTTAAGCGCAGCATTCACGAACGCCTTGAAAAGGGGATGGCCGTTGCGCGGCGTCGAGGTGAATTCAGGGTGGAACTGCACGCCGAAGAAGAATGGATGCCCCGGCAGTTCCATCATCTCCGGCAGATTCTCGCTCGGTGTACGCGCCGATACCTTGTAGCCCTTTGCTTCGAGCTGCGGCACGTAGACGTTGTTCACTTCATAACGGTGGCGGTGCCGTTCGTTGACTTCAGTGCCGTAGATCTCGGCGGCCTTGGTGCCTGCCTCGACAGGCACCTTCTGCGCGCCTAGGCGCATGGTGCCGCCCAGGTCGGAAGCTTCGTTCCTGCGCTCGATGCGGCCGGTACGGTCTAGCCACTCGGTGATCAGCGCCACCACAGGGTGTGGCGTGTCCGAATCGAATTCGGTGCTGTTGGCACCCACCAGCCCGCAGACATTGCGCGCGAACTCGATGGTCGCGAGCTGCATGCCCAGGCAGATGCCGAGGTAGGGAATACCGTTCTCGCGCGCAAAGCGGATAGCGCGCATCTTGCCTTCCGTGCCTCGCTTGCCGAAGCCGCCCGGCACCAGGATGGCGTCCATCTTCTCCAGCGGGCCGATGCCGTTCTTCTCGATCTCTTCGGAGTCGACGTAATGGATCTTGACGCGGCTGCGGGTGTGGATGCCGGCGTGGATCAGCGCCTCGTTCAGCGATTTGTAGGAGTCCTGCAGATCGACGTACTTGCCTACGAAGGCGATGTCCGCCTCATGCTCCGGATGCTCGAGCGCGTGCACCAGCTTCTTCCAGGCCGACAGGTCGGCGGCGCGCGCAAGGATCTGCAGCTTGTGGCAGACGATCTCGTCCAGCATCTGCTCGTGCAGCATCATCGGGATCTTGTAGATCGAGTCCACGTCCCAGGCCGAAATCACGGCCTCCTTCTGCACATTGCAGAACAGCGCGATTTTCCGGCGGTCATCATCCGGCAACGGCCGGTCCGTACGGCACAGCACCACGTCGGCCTGGATGCCGATCTCGCGCAGCTCCTTGACCGAATGCTGGGTCGGCTTGGTCTTGATCTCCCTGGCGGAGGCGATATAGGGCACCAGGGTCAGGTGGATGTAGCAGACGTTGCTGCGGCCCAGTTCCAAACCCATCTGCCGGATGGCCTCGAGGAACGGCAGCGATTCGATGTCGCCGACCGTGCCGCCGATCTCGACAATGGCGACGTCGGCGTCGCCTGCGCCGCGCTTGATATTGAGCTTGATCTCGTCGGTGATATGCGGGATCACCTGCACAGTGCCGCCGAGGTAGTCGCCCTTGCGCTCCTTCTTGATCACCGACTCGTAGACCTGGCCGGTTGTGAAGTTGTTCCAGCGGCGCATCTTGGAGGACTGGAAGCGCTCGTAATGGCCTAGGTCCAGGTCGGTCTCGGCCCCGTCCTCCGTGACGAAAACCTCGCCGTGCTGGAACGGCGACATGGTGCCTGGATCCACGTTGATGTAGGGATCGAGCTTGATGTTGGTGACCCGGATGCCCCGCGATTCGAGGATCGCGGCTAGAGAAGCGGCGGCGATACCCTTTCCAAGACTGGAAACGACACCACCGGTAACGAACACATACTTGGTCATCTACGAGACCCAAGCGTGAAAGCCGGAGTTTACAGGAAGCCGCCCGATG
>DATJYN010000131.1:0-26646 GCA_035499575.1 Burkholderiales bacterium
CCGGCCACCACGCAGCTCGAGCACACCGACATCCACAAATCCTACGGCCACCTGTACGTGCTGGCGAACAACGCCGCCATCGCGCCGGTCGGCGAATCGCTGCCGAACGCCGAGGTGTTCCGCCGCCTCGCGGCGCGCATGGGGTTCACCGAGGAATGCTTCCGCGACACCGACGACGAGCTCGCGCGCCAGGCGATCGGCTCGGGCCACGCCAACCTGGCCGGCATCGGCTGGGAGTCGCTGAAGAAGAACGGCTGGCAGCGGCTCGCGCTGCCAGAAAAGTTCGCGCCCTTCGCCCGGGGCAATTTCCATACGCCTTCGCGCAAGTGCGAGTTCTACAGCGAAGCCCTGAAATCCCAGGGCCTCGATCCGCTGCCCTCCTACAGCCCGCCGGCGGAGTCGCCCGCCAGCAACCCGGCGATGGCGCGCAAGTACCCGCTCAACTTCCTGTCGCCGCCGGTGCGCAACTTCCTCAATTCCTCCTTCGCCAACCTGCAGCGTTTCCGCGACGCCGAGGGCGAGCCCAGCCTGGAGCTGCATTCCGCCGACGCGGCGCCGCGCAATATCCGCGACGGCGACAAGGTGCGCGTGTTCAACGACCGCGGCAGCTTCACGCTGCGCGCGCGAGTGAACGACAAGCCGCGCCGCGGCGTGGTGGTGGCGCCCTCGGTCTGGTGGCGGAAATTTTCGCGCGACCGGAAAAACGCCAACGACCTCACGTCGCAGCGCACGGCCGACCTGGGCGGTGCGGCCACCTTCTACGACTGCCTGGTGGAAGTCGAGCTCGCTGTTTCGCCAGGCGCGTAAAAATCATTTGTAAACAACGGTTAGCCGCGTGTCGCAGTTCCGGCCCTCCTTCCCCGTTGGCGGGTAGCTTGGATTGATGGTGGAGGAACGACTCGCCGCGGCGCGCGTCGCGGCGCTCTTCAAGACGGCGCGGCCGGCATATTTGGCGACCGTCGCGAATGCGGCGCTGCTGCTGCTCGTGCTCTGGGAAGCGTTCCCCCCGGCACTATTGCTGGCATGGGCCGGGCTGGTCGCCGCAGTGACGATCGCCCGCCTCGGCCTGCAGCAGGCGTATGCGCGCCGGGGCGCCGGGCAGGATCCGCGCCGCTGGGAGAACCGCTTCGCCGTGGGCGCGGTCGCGGGTGGCCTGCTGTGGACCTATCCGTCGGCGGTTTTCCTGCCGGCAAGCGACCCGCTGCTGCAGCTTGCGGTGGTGTTCGTGGTCGGCGGCAGCATCGTCGGCGCGGCCGGAGTCTACGCGGCGAGTCCAGCCGCGTTCTACGGCTTTACCGCGCTGCCGTTCGGCGCCGTGGTGCTGCAGCTGGCGCTGCGGGAAGGGCGCACCTACCAGCTGCTGGCGCTGACGGTGGCGGTGTTCGGCGCAGTGATGCTGCGCGTGTTCCACGCTTTGCACGGCAGCGTGGTGAGCACGCTGCGCACGAGGATCGAGAACGAGGACCTGCTCGGGCGCCTGGCGCACAGCGAGGCGCAACTGCGCGACGCCATCGAGAGTTTTCCCGAAGGCATCGCCATCTTCGATCCCGCTGACCGCCTGGTCGTCTGCAACGACGCCTATGCCGGCATCTATGGCGGCGGCAGGAGCGCGCAGGAACTGCCGGGCACGCCATACCCGGTCATCGCGCAGAACGCCATGGACGCCGAACTCCTGCCGCCGGAGTACGAGGGCCGGCGCATGCAGTGGCTGGAAGAGCGCCTGGCGCGCCGCCACGACGGCGCCGGCAAATCGCGCCAATACCGCCTGCGCGACGGGCGTTCGCTGCAAGGCTTGTTCGTGCGCACCGGAGCGGGCGGCGTGGTGAGCATGTTCACCGACGTCACCGAACTGCGGCGCACGCAGGACGCCTACGGCAAGCTGGTCGCCGAGGAAAAGCTGGTGCTCGATACGCTGCCGGTCGGCATCGCTTTCCTTGCCGACCGCGTGATCGTGCGCTGCAACCGCCGCCTGGAGCAGATGCTCGGCTACGGCCCCGGGGAGCTCGATGGAAAATCGACCCGGCTTCTCTATCCGAACGAGGAGACCTGGCGCGAGGCCGGCGAGCGCTATGCCGTACTGCGGGGCGGCCAGGTGCAGGAAGGGGAGTTCCGTCTGGTCCGCAGGGACGGCTCGAAGCTCTATTGCCACGCGGTCGGGCGCGCAGTCGACGCCGAAGCGCCGCAGGCTTCGTCCATCATCGTGTATTCCGACGTGAGCGAACGCCACGAGGCCCAGAGGGCGCTGCGCAAGAGCGAGGCGATGCACCGCAACCTGGTCGAGACCTCGAACGACCTGATCTGGTCGGTGGACAATGAGGGGTGCTGGACCTACCTCAGCCCGGCGGCGACCCGGCGCATCTACGGCTGCGAGCCCGCCGACATGCTCGGCCGTCCGTTCAGCGAGATGCTCGCGCAGGAAGTCACGGAGCGGGACCTGGCGGTGTTCCGCCGCATCCTCGCGGGCGAGTCGGTGTTCGACTACCAGACGCGCCACCTGCGGCGCGACGGCAGCTTCGTCGACCTGTCGTTCAACGCGGTGCCGCTGCGCGACGCGCGCGGAGCCGTGATCGGCTCGACCGGCACGGCGCGCGACGTGACGGCGGAGAAGGTGGCCGCCGCCGCGCAATACGAGAACGTCGAGAAGCTGCGCCTGGCGGTGGACGCCGCCGAGCTCATGTACTGGGAATGGGAGCGCGAATCCGACCGCCTGCACTGGGGCCGCGATCCCTCGATGCTGGTCGGCGCGGGCGGCGGGCGCAGCTCAAGCTGGTCCGAGTACCTGCAGATCGTTCACCCGGAGGACCGCGACCGCTACCTCGCCGCCGTCAACGCGGCCTGGGAGCAGGCCGGCGCCTGCGCCAACGAATACCGGGTGGTCCGCCACGACGGCAGCGTGGCCTGGCTCTCGTCGCATGGCAAGACGCTCGCCGACAGCAGGGGCAAGGTCTACCGCATGATCGGCGTGTCGCAGGACATCACCGAGCGCAAGCGCCAGGAGGAGGAGGCGCGCTTCCTCGCCTACCACGACACGCTGACCGGGCTGCCCAACCGGCGCCTGCTGGACGACCGCCTGGGCCAGGCGGTGTACGCCGCGCAGCGGCGCAACGCGCGCGTTGCGGTGATGGTGGTGGACCTGGACCGCTTCAAGCAGGTGAACGACGCGCTCGGCCACCGCGCGGGCGACGCCGTGCTGCGCGAGGCCGCGCAGCGCATCGCCGGCTGCGTGCGCAAGGCCGACACGCTGGCGCGCCACGGCGGCGACGAGTTCGTGGTGGTGATCCCGGACATCCACCAGGAAAGCGACTGCCAGGTGGTGGCCGAGAAGATTCTGCGCGCGCTCGGACCGGCGTTCGTGGTCGAGGGCCGTGAATTCGCCATCGGCGCGAGCATCGGCATATCGCTCTTTCCGGCCGATGCGGGCGACAGCGAAGGCGTGCTGCGCAACGCGGACGCCGCCATGTACCGCGCCAAGCAGCTCGGCCGCAACAACTACCGCTTCTACGGCAGGTAGTCGCAGGACGTTTCTGGAGGTAGAGTGCGCGCCATGAGGCACGTGCTGCGCCTGGCCCGCTTCGTCGCGCCCTACCGCCTGAAAATCGCGGTGGCGATGTGCGCGCTGCTGGTGGCGGCGGGCTGCGTGCTGGCGCTCGGCCAGGGCCTGAAATACGTGGTCGACCGCGGCTTCGGCAGCGGCAGCGCCGCGTTGCTGGATTCGGCGCTGGTCGCGATGATCGGCGTCGCCGCGCTGCTCTCGACCGCCACCTTCACGCGCTTCTACCTGATGATGACGCTCGGCGAGCGCGTGGTCACGGACCTGCGGCGCACGGTGTTCAACCACATCCTCGCGCTCGAGCCCGGTTATTTCGAGGCCACGCGCACGGGAGAGGTGATCTCGCGGCTGACCAACGACACCACGCTGCTGCAGCAGGCGATCGGCTTCGGCCTGTCGATGTTCGTGCGCAACCTGCTGATGATGCTGGGCGCGGCCGTGATGATGTTCGTGACGAGCTGGAAGCTCGCCGCTTTCGTGCTGCTCGGCATCCCGGCCACGCTGGTGCCGATCCTGCTGCTCGGCAGGCGCGTGCGGCGGCTGTCGCGCGCCAACCAGGACCGCGTCGCCGACGTGTCGGCCTACGTCGACGAAGCGGTGCACGAGATCCGCACCGTGCAGGCTTATGCGCACGAGGGCCTGGACCGCGAGGCTTTCGGCCGCCACGCCGAAGCCGCCTACGCCTCCGGCGTGTCGCGCATCGGCCAGAAGGCCTTCCTGATCGCGTCGGTGATGCTGATCGCGTTCTGCGCGGTCGGCGTGATCCTCTGGGTCGGCGGCCACGACGTCTTCGCGGGACGCCTGACGGCGGGCGAACTCTCGGCGTTCGTGTTCTATGCCTTCACCGTGGCGACCGGGGCGGGCACCGTATCGGAGGTCTGGAGCGAGCTGCAGCGCGCCGCCGGCGCCACCGAACGCCTGGTGGAAATCCTCGATGCGAAGCCGCGCATTGCCGCGCCTTCGGTGCCGGCGCCGCGGCCGCCGCATACCGGCATTGCATTCGAATCCGTGAGCTTCGCCTATCCGGCAAGGCCGGGTACGCCGGCGCTCGATCGCTTCTCGCTGGAAGTATCGCAGGGCGAGCGCGTGGCGCTGGTTGGTCCGTCGGGCGCCGGCAAGACCACCGTGCTGTCGCTGCTGCTGCGCTTCTACGACCCGCAGTCCGGCGCGCTGCGCATCGGCGGCACGGACCTGCGCGAATACGACCCAACCGCGCTGCGCCGCCTGATCGCGGTGGTGCCGCAGGACCCGGTAATTTTTGCCTGCAGCGTGCTCGACAACGTGCGCTACGGCAGGCCGCAGGCGAGCCGCGAGGAAGCCGAGCGCGCCTGCGAGCAGGCCTTCGCGCTGGAATTCATCCACCGCCTGCCGCAGGGCCTGGACACCGTGCTCGGGGAGCGCGGCGTGACGCTCTCCGGCGGCCAGCGCCAGCGCCTGTCGATCGCGCGCGCACTGCTCGCCGACCGGCCGATCCTGCTGCTCGACGAAGCGACCAGTTCGCTCGATGCGGCGAGCGAGCGCATGGTACAGCAGGCGCTCGAAGCGCTCGAGCGCGGCCGCACCAGCGTGGTGATTGCGCACCGCCTTGCCACCGTGCAGCATGCCGACCGCATCGTGGTCCTCGATCGCGGCCAGCTGGTCGCGCAAGGCGCGCACGCCGAGTTGATGAAGCAGGGCGGGCTCTATGCGAATCTCGCGGCCTTGCAGTTCCTTGATTCCGGAGCGAAGAAACTCGAACGCGCCGCATGAAGTGGTTTTTGCTTTTGCTCCCGTTCCTCGTTCTTCCCGTAAAAGCGGAAACCCTGCAGGTCGGCTCGAAGCGATTCACCGAGTCCTACATCCTCGCCGAGATCATCGTCAGGACGGCGGGCGACGCGTTGCACCGGCCGGGCCTGGGCAACACCGGCATCCTCTACTCTGCGCTGAAGTCCGGCTCGATCGACCTATATCCCGAATACACCGGCACCATCGCGAAGGAAATCCTCAAGCTGGAGGGGAATCCCGGCCTCGCCGAACTGAATCGCGCCCTTGCGTCGCTGGGTTTGGGTGCGGCGGTGCCGCTCGGCTTCAACAACAGCTACGCGCTGGCGATGCGCGAGGAACGCGGGCAGGCGCTCGGCATCCGCAGGCTCTCGGACCTCGCGAAGCAGCCGGCGCTGAAACTCGGCCTGTCGCAGGAATTCCTCGGCCGCGCCGACGGCTGGCCGGGGCTGAAGGCGGCCTACGGCCTGCCGTTCGCGACGCCCTCGGGCCTCGACCACGGCCTCGCCTACGAAGCGCTCGCCACCGGCAAACTCGACGTCATGGACGTGTACACCACCGACGCCAAGATCGAGCGCTTCAAACTGCTTGCTCTGGAAGACGACCGGAATTTCTTCCCGCGCTACGACGCCGTTCTGCTTTACCGCCTGGATGTGCCCAAGCGCTTTCCGCAGGCCTGGGCGCGGCTGCAGAAACTGCAGGGCAGCATTTCCGAGCAGACGATGATCCGGTTGAATGCCGCTGCGGAGCTGCAGGGCAAAAGTTTCGCCGAAGCGGCCGCGCTATTCGGCACCGATTTGTCGAATCAGAAGAAGACGGAACGGCAATTCGTCAGCGTCCTCTTCGGCCCGGATTTCTGGCGCCTGACCAGGGCACACCTGGTCCTGGTCTTCGTTTCCCTCGCCGCGAGCATTGTCGCGGGTATTCCCCTGGGAATTCTTGCGCAAAGGGTGCGGGCAATCAGCCAGGTGATTCTCGGCGCGGTCGGCGTCATCCAGACCATTCCCTCGCTCGCGCTGCTCGCCTTCCTGATCGCGCTGCTCGGCACGATCGGCACCGCGCCGGCGCTGATCGCCCTGTTCCTCTACGCGTTGCTGCCCATCGTGCGCGGTACCCACACGGGCCTTGAAGCCATCGGCAGGGGCATGCGCCAGGCTGCGCTAGCGCTCGGACTCTCGGCGCAAGACCGACTCTGGCGCATCGAACTCCCGCTGGCGACGCCCTCCATCCTCGCCGGCATCAAGACGTCCGCCGTGATCAACGTCGGCACCGCGACCATCGCGGCATTTGTCGGCGCCGGCGGCTACGGCGAGCGCATCGTCTCCGGCCTCGCCCTGAACGATAACGCCACCCTCCTGGCCGGCGCCATTCCCGCCGCCGCCCTCGCGCTCCTCATGCAGGGCGCTTTCGAGCTCGGTGAGCGACAATTCGCCTGGATGGCGCGGGTGCCGACACGCTAGCAAAACCTGTATCGTGAGGAGAACCATGAAACGGAGAATCAAATGCTCAAACTGTTTCAGGCAGCGATGGTTGGGGTGCTCATGACCGGATGCGCGACTTCGCCCGTGCCCGACGCGGCGCGCGCCCAGCTGGCGCCGACGGGCAAGCTGCGCGCCGGGATGAACCTCACCAACACGCTCTTCACGCAGAAAGACGCCAACGGGCAACTGCACGGGGTCGCCGTCGACGTGATGAACGAGCTCGGGGCGCGCCTCGGCGTGCCGGTGGAGATGGTCGTGTTTCCGACGCCGGGCCAGGTGGCCGACGCGGTCAACAAGGGCACCTGGGATGTCGCCATCCTGGCCATTGAGGCGACGCGCGCGCAGACGATTTCGTTCTCGCCGCCGATCAGCGCGATCGAGGCGACCTACGTGGTGCGCAAGGACTCGCCGCTGCGCTCGGTCGAGCAGGTGGATTCCCCGGGCGTGCGCATCGCCGCGCCGGCCAAGGCGGGCTATGAGCTCTACCTCCGGACCGCGCTGAAGAACGCGACGCTGGTCGACTCCAAGGACCTGCAGGGTTCCATCAACATGATCAACGACCGCAAGGCAGAGGCGATGGCGGCACTGAAGCCGATGCTGATCGATTCCATGCCAAAGATGCCGGATGCGCGGCTGCTCGACGGGCGCTTCATGACGGTGAACCATGGCCTCAGCACCTCGCGCGGCAAGTCCGCGGCGGACGCCTACCTCAAGCAGTTCGTGCAGGAGCTCAACGCCTCCGGTTTCATTGCCCGCTCCATCGAGCGGCACGGCATCAAGGGCCTCTCGCCAGTGAATTAGCGGGCTGCGATGATGAAAGGCGACCTCAAGTTCCATGTCTACGACGTCCTCGCCAAGGCCTTCACGCAGGAGGGCGTGAGTACCTGTTTCGCGCTGCTCGGCGATGCGAACATGAACTGGGCTGCGCGGCTGATGGAGCAGGGATGCCGCATGGTCTATGTCCGGCACGAGCATTGCGCGCTGGCTGCCGCGATGGCGTACGCGCGCAAGAACGGGGACGTGGCCGTGGCGAGCGTAACTTGCGGGCCCGGCGTGACGCAGTTGATCACGGCGCTGCCGGCGGCGGTGCGCGCGCATCTGCCGGTGGTGGTGTTCGCGGGGGAGGTGCCGCTGAAGAGCGGCTGGTACAACCAGGAGATCGACCAGTCGCCGCTCATCACGGCGACGGGCGCCGCTTATCATCGTCTGCACTTGCCGGAACGGATGCCGGTGGCGGTGCGCGACGCGTTTCTGCAGGCGCGCCGCGAGCGCAGGCCCGTGGTGATCGGAGTTCCGTTCGACCTGCAAGCGCGGCCATGGGAAGGAAAGGCGGATCTGCCCACACCCTCGCACAAACTGCTGCCGCGCCTTTCGCCGATCCCGCCAAATCCCGCCGACGTGGCGAGGGCCGCGCAACTGCTGGCCGCTGCCGAGAGAGTCGTCGTGCTTGCCGGCCTGGGTGCGGTCGAAGCTGGTGCCGGTCCGGCCTGCCGGGCGCTAGCCGCCAAAACGGGTGGACTGCTCATGACGACGCTGCCCGCGAGGGGGTTGTTCCACGACGATCCCTTTTGCATCGGCATTTCGGGCAGCTACACGCCCGAGGCCGGCCTCGAGTACCTGGCGCAGGCCGATCTCGTTGCCGCGGTCGGCAGCTCGCTCGCCTACCACGCGGGCGGCGGCGGCCAGCTCTGGCCGAAGGCGCAATTGCTGCAAATAGACGTAGATCCGGTCGCGGTCAGCCAGGGCCAGGAGGTGGCGCGCCACCATCTGCGCGCCGATGCGCGCCTGGGCGTGGAAGCGTTGACTGCGGCGTTGCCTGCTCGCAAGGCGATCTGGCGCAGCGACGCGATGGCCATACGCATCCGCGATACGAAGCCCGACAGCCATGTGTTCGAGATCGAGCCGGGGCTGCTCGACCCGCGCAACGTGGTCGAGGCCCTGGAGAAGGCGCTGCCGAGGGAATGGGAAATGGTGAATTCGGGTGGCCACTGTTCCTGGTTCTTCGCGCAGATGCCTTCGCGCCCGCAGGAGAGTTTCCTCACCATCCGGGAGTTCGGCGCGATCGGCAACGGCATCTCGTTCGCCATGGGAGTGGCGGCAGCGCGCCCGGACCGGACCGTGGTGCTGTTCGACGGCGATGGCAGCCTGATGATGCACGTGCAGGAGCTCGAGACCATCCGGCGCCACGGGCTGAAGATCCTGATCGTGGTGATGAACGACGGCGCGTACGGGTCGGAAGTGCACAAGCTCCGCTCCGAGGGCATGCCCGAGGATGGCTCGGTGTTCGGCTACAGCGATTTCGCGGGCATTGCGCGCGGCTTCGGCCTCGCGGGAAAAACCTTCAAGAAGCTGGATGACCTGCCGGGGGCCCTGGCGGAATTCGCCGCGAGCGGCACTGCGACGGTCTGGGATTTCCACGTCTCGGACAAGGTGCTGTCGCCGAGCATCCGCCGCGCCCATCCTCATCCGGCCAGGAAATAGAACGACTCTGTCGTAAAATCCTGCCTCCTGACAGAGAGGCCCCAGATGCGGATCGGAATTCCCGCCGAAACATATGCCGGCGAGAAGCGCGTTGCCACGGTTCCCGAGGTCGTCGAGAAGCTGATCAAGCTCGGCTTCGCGGTATCGGTGCAGTCCAGCGCGGGCGCGGGCGCGAACTTCGACGATGCGTCCTACCAGGCCGCGGGCGCGGAGATCGCGCCGGACGCGGCGTCGCTGTGGGCGAAATCGGACATCATTTTCAAGGTGCGCGCGCCGAGCGCCGAGGAAGTCGGCTTGATGCACGCGGGCGAGGTCCTGATCGCTTTCATCTGGCCCGCACAGAACCCCGACCTCATGCAGCAGCTCGCGGCGCGCAAGGTCACCGTGCTTGCCATGGACTCGCTGCCACGCATGCTGAGCCGCGCGCAGAAAATGGACGCGCTGACGTCCATGGCCGGCATCACAGGCTATCGCGCCGTGATCGAGGCGGCGCACGCCTTCGGCCGCTTCCTCACCGGCCAGATCACGGCGGCGGGCAAGGTGCCGCCGGCCAAGGTCTTCATCGCGGGCGCCGGCGTGGCGGGACTCGCCGCGATCGGTACTGCCGTCGGGCTGGGCGCCATCGTGCGCGCCAACGACACCCGCGCCGAAGTGGCCGACCAGGTGGTGTCGCTAGGCGGTGAATTCGTGAAAGTCGACTATGAAGAGGAAGGCTCCGGCGGCGGCGGCTACGCCAAGGTCATGAGCGAGGGTTTCCAGAAGGCCCAGCGCGAGATGTACGCGAAGCAGGCGCGGGAGGTGGACATCATCATTACCACCGCGCTGATCCCGGGCAAACCCGCGCCCAAACTCATCACGGCTGAGATGGTGAAGTCCATGAAGCCCGGCAGCGTGATCGTCGACCTGGCGGGCGAACAGGGCGGCAATTGCGAGCTGACCGAGCCCGGCAAGATCGTGGTGAAGCACGGCGTGACCATCGTCGGCTACACCGACCTGCCCAGCCGGCTGGCGCGGCAGTCCAGCACGCTTTACGCGACCAACCTGTTCCGGCTCACCGAGGAACTCTGCAAGACCAAGGACGGAATGATCAACGTCAACATGGACGACGACGCCATTCGTGGGCTGACGGTCGTCAAGGACGGCAGCATCACTTGGCCGCCGCCTGCGCCCAAACTGCCGCCCGTGCCTGCCAAACCGGTTGCTTCTCAACAAAAAACATCAACCCCGGCGGCGAAAGGCCATGGTCATGGCGCGGGCGAACCGATGTCCGCCGGCGCGCTCACCGCAATGTTCGCCGTTGCCGTGGCGCTGTTCTGGCTGATCGGCGCCTTCGCGCCCGCGGCCTTCCTCGGCCACTTCACGGTGTTCGTGCTGGCCTGCTTCGTCGGCTACATGGTGATCTGGAACGTCACGCCCTCGCTGCATACGCCGCTGATGAGCGTGACCAACGCCATCTCCAGCATCATCGCCATCGGCGCGCTGGTGCAGATCGCGCCCCCGGCGGCGGGAAGCGGCCGGCCCGACGAGTTGATCCGCTGGATCGCGGTGGCCGGCATCGCGCTCACCTGCGTCAACATGTTCGGCGGCTTCGCGGTAACGCGCCGCATGCTCGCCATGTTCCGCAAATAGGGCCGCGGCGCATGAGCACCAGCCTCACATCGGTCGCCTACCTGGGCGCGGCCATCCTCTTCGTCCTCAGCCTGGGCGGCCTGTCGAATCCGGAAACCTCCCGGCGCGGCAACCTCTACGGCATCATCGGCATGACGATCGCCGTGCTCGCCACGGTGCTGGGCCCGCGCGTGGGCGCCGCGGGCATCCCCTGGATCGTCGGCGCCATGGTGACGGGCGGCCTGATCGGGCTGTACGCCGCGCGCACCGTGCAGATGACGCAGATGCCGGAGCTGGTGGCGCTGATGCACAGCCTGGTCGGCCTGGCGGCCTGCCTCGTCGGCTTCGCGAGCTACATCGACACCTCGATCGAATTCTCCGGCGCGGAAAAGGCGATCCACGAGATCGAGATCTACGTCGGCATCCTAATCGGCGCGGTGACCTTCTCCGGTTCGGTGATCGCCTTCGGCAAGCTCTCGGGCAAGATCGGCGGCAAGCCGCTGCTGCTGCCGGCGCGCCACTGGCTGAACCTGGCCGGCCTGCTGGCAGTGCTCTGGTTCGGCGGTCGCTTCGTCGCCGCGCCCTCGGTCGCCGAGGGCATGCTGCCGCTGCTGGTGATGACGGCGATTGCGCTGCTGTTCGGTGTCCACATGGTGATGGCGATCGGCGGCGCCGACATGCCGGTGGTGGTGTCGATGCTGAACAGCTACTCGGGCTGGGCGGCGGCGGCCACCGGCTTCATGCTGTCGAACGACCTGCTGATCGTGACCGGCGCCCTGGTGGGCTCCTCCGGCGCGATCCTCTCTTACATCATGTGCCGCGCGATGAACCGCCATTTCATCAGCGTGATCGCAGGCGGGTTCGGTACGGGCGGCGGCGCGCCTGCCGCGCCCGCAGGCGGTGCGCAGCCCGCCGGGGAAGTTGCGCCCATCACGGCGGCGGAGACCGCCGAGCTGCTGCGCGACGCGAAGAACGTGATCATCGTGCCGGGCTACGGCATGGCGGTCGCCCAGGCCCAGCACACGGTGTATGAAATCACCAAGCTGCTGCGCGAAAAGGGCGTCAACGTGCGTTTCGGCATCCACCCGGTCGCTGGCCGCATGCCGGGCCACATGAACGTGCTGCTCGCCGAAGCCAAGGTGCCTTACGACATCGTCATGGAAATGGACGAACTGAACCAGGATTTTCCGGACGTGGACGTCGCCATGGTCATCGGCGCCAACGACATCGTGAACCCGGCGGCGCAGGACGACCCGTCCAGCCCGATCGCCGGCATGCCGGTGCTGGAAGTGTGGAAGGCGAAGACCTCGATCGTGATGAAGCGCAGCATGGCCTCGGGCTATGCCGGCGTCGACAACCCGCTTTTCTACAAGGACAACAACCGCATGCTGTTCGGTGACGCGAAGAAGATGCTGGAAGAGGTGCTCGCCGCGCTGAAGGCCTGAGCGCTGCGACCACGCCGCTGCTCCAGCGCGGGCGGTCTAGAGATCGGACAGCGGCGTTGCGCGCGCAGCCAGGTTCTTGCCCGCCATCGATTTGATCAGCCGCGCCAATTGCCGGTGCATGCTGGCCAGGTTTGCGTCGGGGAGCTCCGTGAGGGCCTGCTGCAGGACGCCGATGAACGGCTGGGGAGAGCGGCGCAGCAGCGCGCGGCCCCGGCCAGTGACGAATATCTGCACGGACCTCTGATCCTTGCCCCGCCTGCGCCGCTCGACCAGCGAGAGCTGCTGCAGCTGCCTGAGCAGGTTGCTGGCCGTCGATTGGTGGATCGCGAGGCTGCGCGACAACGCGCCCACGTTGGCGCCCGGGCTGTCGGCTATCCGCGCCAGGGCCCACAACTGGGCGCCGCTGATGCCGGCCCGGCGCTCGACGTTCTGGTAGTGGCTCCTGATGGCCCTCACGATGATCCGGAATTGCTCCAGGACTTCGAGCATCCTGCGCTGTTTCGCCAGGGCCATGGGCCCCGCTGGTCGGGAGCGCGGCATCGTTCAGGCGCCCGGCTGCGGCGTCCGCGCGCCGAAGACGAACGGTATCGACATCGAGTCGGATAGGGGGCTGGAATCCACGGGCCGGTGCAAGCTGCTGTTGATCAGGGACACGGCCTTATATATCGACAAGGCCACGATGACAACCATGAACAGCCGGCGCAGCTGGATTTCCGGTACGCGGGTGCTCGAGAGATAGCCGCCGAGGAGCGCTCCGGCCGCGGCGCTGACGGCGATTGGCAGAGTGGCCATGACATCCACGGAGGCGTGCCCGAGGTGCGGAACGAGCGAGAGCAGGGAGGAAGGGATGACGGCCACGGCGCTGATCGCCGCCGCCCAGCGGGGGGCAAACCCCGCGTACACCATGAGCGGGACCAGCAGGAAGCCGGGGCCGACGCCCAGCAGGCCGCTGAACGCAGAGATGGGCATGCTCAGCCACAGCACCTGTCGGAACGAAAGCGCTTCCTTGGTCGCCGGCCGCGTCTGCGACAGCAGATAGACGACGAGCACCACCGCGGCAAAAAACGAGCCCCAGAGCAGGGTTTCCCCGGTCTTCTCCGCCATGAACGCGCCCGCCGGGGAGAACACGGATCCGACCGCGGCAAGCGCCAGGCTGCGCGGCCAGTTGACGAAGCCGGCCCTGGCGAACGAGATTGCCGCGAACAGGGCGGTCAAGCCGTTCAGGAAGAGCGCGATGGGCTGGATCTGCGTCACCAGGTCCATGCCGCCGATGCCCAGAATCGGAATCGCGGCGAACGCGACGCCGATGCCGAGCATTCCCGATACGACCGACGCCGAGAAGATGCCCGCGCACAGGATCAGGTCCGTCATGTACGGGGCAGCATGACCGCGCAATTACATTTGCACAAATATAATTTGCGCGCTAGTATCCGCCGCACGATGGCGAGCGACCGGCATGGTTGAGGCAGGCGGGAGACACGCCGCGCTTGCGGTGTGCGCGCTCTTGCTCGCGGCCTGCGCCGGCGAGCAGCCGAAGGAACAGGTCCAGCCCGTCTCGGCGACCGCGCAGTCCGCGCGTCCCGCGCCGCCGCCCTCGACGCGGCCGGTCGGGCAGGCAAGCGTTCCGGCGGACCCGCTGTCCGATCCGAACGGCATCCTGTCGAAGCGCAGCGTGTACTACGGTTACGACCAGTACGACGTTTCATCCGAGTACCTGCCCCTGGTGCAGGCGCATGCCGGGTACCTGCGCGAGCACCCGGGCGCAAAGGTGGCGATCCAGGGCAATTGCGACGAGCGCGGCAGCCCCGAATACAACCTCGCGCTCGGGCAACGGCGTGCCGAGCGCGTGAGCAAGGCGATGTCGCTGCTGGGCGTACCGGATGCGCAGATGGAGGCGGTCAGCTTCGGCGAAGAAAAGCCCAAGGCCGCCGGGCATGACGAAGCCTCGTGGGCGCAGAACCGCCGCAGCGATATCGTCTATGAGCGCAGCAACTGAGCGCGCCGGGAATTTGTCCTTTGTCCCGGTCGCATGACAAGTCCCTGAGAGGAGGGATAGCCGGGGCAACGGGATGTCGGCCTCCCTTTTACGACATCTTCGTTGCCCCGGCTGTAGTACCGATGGCGAGGAGGGAACGATGACGCGGACGGCGTCTGGCGGATGGAGCCTGTTTCTCGCGTTGACGGCAGCCCTGTTGTTTCTGGCGGCTTGCGGTAGCGGCGCGCCGGCGCCGAAGTCCATTGCGGCGGCGCCCAAGCCTGTGCCGCCGGTGTCGGCGCCGGATACCGGGGCTAACCCAGCCGCGGCAGCCGCCTCGAAACCCATGAAACCGGACCCCGACAGCCTGTTGGCAGCGGCGGTCAAGAAGGCGCTTGCAAGCGACCAGAACCTCGCTGGCCAGAATATCGACGTTACGGCGACGTCCGGCACGGCGCACCTCTGGGGGACGGTCGATAGAGCGGAGGATCGTTCGCGGGCGGCGAGGATTGCGGCTTCCGTCGCCGGAGTAAACAACGTCGACAACAAGCTCGCGGTGGTGAAGGGGTCGTAGCGGCGGGCCTTCAGTCGTTCCACAGGAGCGCCGCGCCGCGCACGCCGCTCGAATCGCCATGCGCCGGCCGGACTAGCCGGGTTGCAGCGCAGCTTGAATACACCCAGGCGCCCCACAGCTCCGGCACCCGGGTGTAGATGCGGTCGATTTTCGACAAGCCTCCACCGAGCACGATGACGTCGGGATCGAGAATATTGACGACGTGCGCGAGCGCGCGCGCGGCGCGCGCTTCGAAGCGCGCCAGGCTCAGCGCGCAGGCGGCGTCGCCCGCTTCTGCAAGCGCGGCGATCTCTCCCGGCGCAAGTCGCGCGCCAGTGGCGGCTTCATGGTCGGCGGCGAGCGCCGGCCCCGAGACGAAGCGTTCAATGCAGCCGCTGCGGCCGCAATAGCAGCGCGGTCCGGGAAACTCCTGCGGCGTCATCCAGGGCAGGGGATTGTGGCCCCACTCGCCCGCGAACCCGCTCGCGCCGCCGAGAATCCGGCCGTCGACCACGATGCCGCCGCCCGCACCGGTGCCGAGGATCGCGCCGAACACGATTCGCGCGCCACGCGCCGCGCCGTCGGCCGCTTCCGAAAGCGCGAAGCAGTTAGCATCGTTTTCGAAGCGCAGCTCCCGGGCGAGCAATTGCTCCAGATCGCTTTTCAGGGCCTTGCCGTTGTAGGGCGTCGAATAGGCGTTCGTTACAAGACCGGAGCGCGGCGATATCGCACCCGGCAGGCCGACGCCAACCGTGGCCCTTTCGCCGAGTTCGCGTTCCGCATCCAGTACCAGGCCGGCGAGACCGGCAAGTGCCGGCTGATAGTCCGCGTGCGGCGTCGCCACCCGGCGCCGGAGGCGCTCGCGCCCGCCGCGATCAAGCGCAATCAGCTCGGTCTTGGTGCCGCCGATGTCGAGGCCGATCCGTAGCGCCCGTGGATCAATACGCCTGGTCCCAGGGAATGCTCAGGCGGGTGGCGCTGTTGATCATGCCCACCATGCTGTAGGTTTGCGGAAAATTTCCCCACAGCTCGCCCGTTTTCGGATCGACGTGCTCGGAGAGCAGCCCAAGCCGGTTGCGGTGCGCGATCGTCGACTCGAACAGCGCGCGGGCCTCGTCGCGGCGGCCGAGCGCCGCGAGCGCGTCGATGTACCAGAACGTGCAGACGATGAACGCATTGGTCGGCGCGCCAAAATCGTCCGGATTGGTATAGCGGAAGACGAAATCGCCGCGCTTCAGATCGCGCTCGACGGCCGCAACCGTGGCGGCGAAGCGTGGGTCGTCCGCGCGCAGGAAGCCAAGCTCGGCGAGCAGCAGCAGGCTGGCGTCGAGAGCGCCGCCTTCGAAGCTCGCGACGAAGCTCGCGCGCTTTGCATCCCATGCGCGCGCGCAGATGGTGGCGTGAATCCTTTCTGCGTGGGTCCGCCAGTACCCGGCCTGCTGGGTCAAGCCCAGCCGCGCCGCGATTTTCGCCAGCCGGTCGCAGGCCACCCAGCACATCACGCTCGAGAACGTGTGCACATGTGCGCTGCCGCGCAGTTCCCAGAGCCCGGCGTCGGGCTGCGCGTGCGCCGCAATCGCGCGCTCCCCCAGCAGCTCGAGTTGCCTGAACAGGCCCTCGTTGCCGATCGCCGCCAGCCGGCGGTCGAAGAACGCGTGCGTCGCGGCGAGCACCGCGGATCCGTAGACGTCGTTCTGCACCTGCTGGTAGGCCTGGTTTCCGACCCGTACCGGCCCCATGCCGCGGTAGCCGGGCAGGGAGGCGATTTCGGTCTCGTCGATCTCGGGCCGGCCGCTCACGCCGTAGACCGGTTGCAGCAGCCCGTCGCCTTGCGCGGCGATGTTGATGATATAGCCCAGGTAGCGTTCCATCGTCCGCGTCGCGTTCAGGCGGTTTAGCGCATTGACCACGAAGTACGCGTCGCGCAGCCAGCAGTAGCGGTAGTCCCAGTTGCGGCCGCTGTCCGCCGCCTCCGGAATCGACGTCGTGGGCGCTGCAACGATCGCGCCGGTGTCGTCGTAGGCGGCGAGCTTGATCGTGATGGCGGCGCGGATGATCTCCTCCTGCCACTCGAAGGGAATCGACAGGTCGCGCACCCAGTCCTGCCAGTAGTCGGTGGTCTGTTCGAGGAAGCGTCGCGCAACTTCGGGCACCGATCCCTGCAGGGTTTCGTCCGGGCCCAGGATCAACGCGAAGGGTTCGCGCAGCACGAACGGCGTCTCCTCGAGTATTGCCGTGATCGAGCAATTCGACGTGAGACGGACGGTGAAATCCCCCCCGAGGTAGCGCACGTGATTGGAGCCCCACGTGGTCTGGCGTGCGGCGCGGCCATAGTCGCTGGCGGGGCGTACCCGCAGGCGCAGCTTCGGGCTTCCCGAGAGCGGCCGGACCATCCGCACCAGTTGGCTCGGGCAATACAGTCGGCCGAACTGGCGGAAGCGGGGCGCGAAATCGGTGATCTCCACCGCGCCGCCGCTGCCGTCGTACAGGCGCGTCACGAGCACCGGCGTGTGGTGCAGGTAGGCCTGCTCCGTGCGCGCGGCGCCGGCGAGATCGATGGCGAGGAATCCGAAGTCCTGCTCGTCGCGACGCGCGCGCAATAGCGAGCAGAAGACCGGATCGGCGTCGACCCGGGGCATGCAGGCCCAGGAGATCTCGCCCTCCGCGCCGACCAGAGCGCTGATGCTCGCATTGCCGACCACGCCCATCTCCAGGCTGCTCATCCGGATGCCTTCGCGCGCTCCGGCGAATGCCGCTCGACGTAGTCCGCCAGCCAGCGGCGCACCGCCGCCGCGTCGAAAAGGTGCCATTTCGCGCGCGTGATGCCGGGGCCGACTTTCACGGAATGCCCGCCGATGCGGTTCACCACTTCGAAACCGGGTTCGTCAGTGAGATCGTCGCCGATGAATATCGGGCGCCTGCCGGCAAACGGCGGTTCGGCCGAGAACTCGGCGATCGCGCTGCCCTTGTTCTTGCCGCTCGGCTTGATTTCGGCCACGAATTTCCCCGACTGCAACTCGAAGGCGTCGCCAAGCCGCGCGGCAATCGAGCGCATTTCGCCCTCCGCGATGGCGCGCAGCTGCGGCGCCAGGCGGTAGTGCAAGGCCAGTGTCATGCCCTTGTTTTCGAATACCAGGCCGCTGTGCGCGGCCGTCAGCCGCACGATGTCCGCAGCGGCCCGGCCGAGGTCGTCGAGGGGCGGCAAGTGGCGGCGGATCGACCCGTCCGCGGCGCGGCGTTCCGTGCCGTGCTGCCCGGCAGTGGCAAAGGAGAGGGGCGAGAATAGCCTGTCGATGTCTTCCACCGAACGCCCGCTGACCAGTGCGACCGCGCCGCCGCTTGCCGCGTGCAGCCGCTTGAGCAGGTCCAGGAGTTCGGCGCCGACGCGGACCTGCTGCGGATGGTCGGCAAATTCGAGGAGCGTGCCGTCGATGTCGAGGAAAAAAGCCCAATCCGCGGCAAACGGGGGCATGCGTCGCTGGTTCATGCCCGCCGCAGGTCGATGACCTTCGCATCGTCCCGCCGTGCGAGAACCCGCCGCCGGTTGCGCATGCGCGCCGCGTCGAGCAGCATGCGGCCCGCCCAGCGGTATACATTGAACTCCTGGATCAGGCCCCGCATGCTGTGCATGCGCTGCCGCTGCTCGTCGGGAGGCATGGCGAGCGCAAGGCTCAGCGCCGCGGCGCACTGCTCCGTGTCATAGGGGTTGACGATCAGCGCTTCCGACAGCTCCCGGGAGGCGCCGGCAAACTGCGAGAGGATCAGCACCCCGCGCTCGTCGTCACGTGCCGCCACGTACTCCTTGGCGACCAGATTCATGCCGTCGTGCAGGCTTGAAACGAAGCAGACTTCGGCCGCGCGGTACCAAGCGTATACGTCATCCGCGTCGTGATGCTCTATTTTAAGCACGATCGGAAGATAGCCGGGCGAGCCATAGCGGTCGTTGATGCGCCGTGCGGCCCCGCGGACCCGCTCCTCCAGGCTCTGGTATTCCTCGATGCTGGAGCGCGACGGCGCGGCGATCTGCACGAACGCGAAGCGGCCGATCCAGCGCGGCTCCAATTCGAGCAGGCGCTCGACCGCGGCAAAGCGCTCCAGGATTCCCTTGGTGTAGTCGAGGCGGTCGACGCCGATCCCGAGCTTGATGTCCGCGTTCAAGCCGAGCGCCGCCCGCGCCAGCTCGCGGCATTCGGCGACGGATTTCTGCGATGCGAGCGCAGCCGGCGGCCATTCGATGGAGATCGGGTAGCGGCGTACCTCGGTGGCGTCGCCGCCGAAGGAAATGGTCGAGGTTTCCCGGTCCACGCGCGCCTCGAGCGTCCGGTCGACGGTGTCGAAGAAATTGTTGCAGTGGAACTGCGTGTGGAAGCCCAGGATCGACGACCCGAGCAGGCCGTCGAGCAGTTCCGCGCGCCACGGGCAGACGCCGAACGCCTCCGAATTCGGCCAGGGGATGTGCCAGAACATGATGATCGTCGCCTGCGGCAGGCGTTCGCGGATCATCTTGGGCAGCAGTGCGAAGTGATAGTCCTGCACCAGCACGATCGGGTTCGCGGTGCGCGACTCCTGCACCACGGCCTGCGCGAAGCGCCGGTTGACGTTCCGGTAATGCTCCCAGTCGGAGGCGCGAAACACCGGCCGCGTGTGCGCGATGTGGCACAACGGCCAGAGTCCTTCATTCGCGAAGCCGTAGTAGTAGCCGGCTTCTTCCTCGGCGCTCAGCCAGATCCGCCGCATGCGGTAGGCCGGCTTATCGGGGGGGACCATAACGTGGTCCTCTGCGTCCACCGCGTCGCGGTCGGCACTGCCCGAGCCGTGCGCGATCCAGGTTCCGGAACACGCGCGCATGACGGGCTCCATCGCGGTCACCAGCCCGCTCGCCGGACGCCGCACCTCCAGGCGCCCGTTCCTGCGTGAATGTAGGTAGGGCTCGCGGTTGGAGACGATCAATATCTGGTCGCCTTTCAGGTCGTCGCGCAGGATCCCGCGCAGGCTCTCCGGCGTCCAGCTGATCTGGGATTCGTCGCGCATGCGGCGCTCCGCCTCGAGTTCGCGCACCATTGCCTCGAGGTCGCGTGCGATCGGGCGCAGCTCCCGCGACCTGGGTTCCGGCGACAGCGCGAGCGACTGGCCGCGGATAAGCGCCTTGATGCCGGACATCCAGCCGCGCCAGGAAAGCTCCGCGATCACCACGGTAATCAGCGCGATGACCGCGCCGATCGCGGCGAACAGCCAGACGACGTACTTCTTGGTGTCGGCGCTGCGTCGCTCGATGAAGCTCATGTCGTGCACCACCAGCAGTTCGCCGAGATGTTTGCCGTCGACGAGCACCGGAATCGCGGCCGCGTGCAGCGAGCCGCCCGGCTGGCGCAACACCTCGCCGCCGTCTAGCGGCGGCGCGCTCGGGCTGGGGCAGACGACTTCTTGCGGCAGCGTCGGGGTCTTGTACAGCAGCTTGCCGGTCGTGTCGCAGTAGCCGAGCGCGTACAGGCGCTCGTCCTGCAGCATGCGCGTGAAGAATGCCTGCACACGCTGCAGCCGCACGCGGTCGCGCAGGTCGTTGGTGAGCAGCTCGGCGAGCGGCTCCTGCGCGGCGCTCGCGACCAGCTTCGCGCGGATGTCGAGGTCGCGCACGAACCACTTGAGCGTGAGCTCGTCGACGAGCGGCGCCACGCCATAGGCGATCGCGCCGAGTGCAAGCGCAAGGGGAACGATGAATCGAAGCGAGAGTCGCATGGTGCGAAATGCCCCTCGAAACGGGTGCTACGGCCCGAGCCGCCATTTTAGATTGAGTCGGCGCGCCGGGTCGCCGAAATGTGCGATGCCGGTCGGCTGGCCGCGCGATCCGGCATAATCGGGAACCGGAACGGAAGTCCGCGGTCAAAAAGCGTTCCCGCCGGCAAGCATAAAAACCGCGTTTCAGCAGCCGGCAGAGAGGGGACCTCACATGCGGGATCTCGCGTGGTTTCTGCCTGCCTGGCCGCTTGCTTTTGGCGATGTCGCGCTGTTTGGCGCTCTGCTGCTCGCCGGGTTGCTGGGCGGCGAGCTCGCGAGCCGCATCGTGGCCCTGCCGCGCGTCACTGGCTACGTCCTGGTCGGCGTCCTCTTCGGGCCGCACGCGCTTGGCCTGGTGCAGGCACCGCTCCTGACCGGCGCGCGCGTATTCGTCGATCTCGCGCTCGGCCTCATCGTCTTCGAACTCGGCCACCGGCTGGATTTTGCGTGGCTAGCCCGCAACCGCTGGCTGGCGCTCGCCGCCGCGGGAGAGAGCCTTGGCTGTTTCTTCGCGATTTACGCGGGCATGCTCTATTTCGACCAGCCGCCGCTGCTGTCGGCCTGCGCGGCGGCCATCGGTACGGCGACTTCGCCCGCCGTGGTGACCGTGCTGGCCCACGAACTGCGCGCGTCGGGCCAGATCACCGAGCGCATGCTCCTCTTCACGGCGGTGAATTGCACGTTCGCCTACGTTGCGCTGATGCTGTTCATGCCGCTTGTGCACCTGCAGAATGAGACCAGCGGGCGCTCCGCGATCCTGCACCCGCTCTACCTGCTGACGGGTTCGGCGCTGCTCGGTCTGGCCGGCAGCCTGCTGCTGCTCTTCATCGCCAAATGGATCGGCAAGCGCGAAGACCGCCAGTTCATCCTTCTGGTCGCGCTGGTGGTGCTGGTGGTCGGCGTGGCCCGCGCGCTGAACCTGCCGGTGGTGGCCGCGTTGCTGACCTTCGGCATGCTCGTGCGCAACCTCGACAACGAGCACGCGCTGCTGCCGCTGCGCTTCGGCGACGCGAGCCAGCTGCTGTTCGTGGTGCTGTTCGTGTTGACCGGCGCGAGCCTGGACTTCAGCGGCTTGGAAACCGTGGCCGCAGTGACCGCGGTGTTCGTGGTGGTGCGCTTTCTCGGCAAGGCGCTGTCGATCCTGGCGCTCGGCAGGCTCTCCGGCCTGCGTGCCGGCGGCGCGGGGCTGCTGTCGCTGTCGCTGCTGCCGATGTCGGGCCTGGCGGTGGTGATGATCAACGACACCGCCGCCATCTATCCTCGTTTTGGCGCGGAGCTCGCCGCGGTGGTGCTGTCGGCGGTGGCGGTGCTCGAGTTGCTGGGGCCGCTCGCCACGCAGTTCGCCTTGAAGCACGCCGGCGAAGCGCATCCTGAGGCCTGACGTGGAATTCGCCCGCTCCAAGTCGCTGAGCCTGGGCATTGAGCTTGAGTTGCAGCTGGTGCGCGCGCACGACCGGGACCTTGCGCACGAGGCGGGCGATCTCATCGAGCGGCTGGCGAAAATCGAGGTTCCCGGCGCGGTAAAGCCGGAGGTGACGCTCAGCATGATCGAACTGAACAGTTCGGTGCAGGAGGACTTCACGGGCGCGCTCGCCGAACTCGAGGCGCAGCGCGCCGCGGTCGCCGAGTCCGCCGGCCTGCTCAACCTCGGCGTCTGCGGCGGCGGCGCGCACCCGTTCCACGACTGGGCGGAACGGCGCGTCTACCCGGCCGAGCGCTTCAAGGCGGTGATGCAGCGTTACGGCTACCTCGCCAAGCAGTTCACCGTGTTCGGCCAGCATATCCACCTCGGCTGCACCGGCGGCGACGAAGCGGTCTACCTGACGCATGTGCTGACGCGCTACTTGCCGCATTTCATCGCGCTCTCGGCGGCGTCGCCTTTCTACCAGGGCGAGGACACCCAGTTCCAGTCGTCGCGCCTGACCTCGGTGAGCGCGTTCCCTCTTTCCGGCCACATGCCGTTCGTGGCCGACTGGGCCGCCTTCGTGGAATATTTCGAGACCATGCGCGGCTACGGCATCGTCGAAGGGATGAAGGATTTCTACTGGGACATCCGCCCGAAGCCGGAGTACGGAACCATCGAAATCCGCGTCTGCGACACGCCCCTCACGGTGCGCCGTGCGGCGCTGCTCGCCGGCTATGCGCAGGCGCTCGCCGCCTGGCTGCTGGAGGAGCGTAGGCTGGCGCCGTCGCGCGCCGTGTACCAGGTGAACGCGTTCAACCGCTTCGAGGCCTGCCGCTACGGCTACCTGGGCCAGCTGGTCGATCCGCATTCGCGGAGCAAGAAGGCGATCGGCGAGGACATCCTCGACACCGCCGCCGCAGTGATGCCGCAGGCGGCGCGCCTGGGCTGCGTCGAAGCGGTGCGCGAGCTGGCGGACGACGTGCAGCTCGGCCGATCGGACGCCGGCTGGCTGCGCGCCCGGCTCACCGCGACCGGCTCGCTCGCCGACGTGGTGCGCGAGTCTGCGGCCCGCTGGTCCGAGCCGGGTGCGTCTGCCCGCTTATAATTTCGCTTCGAGGAGGAATCGCATGAAAAGCGTGGCGCTGCGCCTGCTGGCGCGCGAAAGGGGGTTGTTTGCCGGCGCGCTGATCCTTGGCGCGGGTGCGGGCGCGCTGGGCGTGCCGGTCGATTTCATCCTGTTCGCGCTCACGCTGGCGAGCGTCGCGCTGTTCCACCACCACACGCTGCAGGTGGCGCTGATCGGCCTGGCGGCCATCACTTTGTACAAGCTCGGGTTCACCGGCTTCAGGGAGGGTCCCGGGTTCGGCGGGCTGGGCAACCACCTGCTGCACGAGTGGGTGATCCTCGCCAACCTGCTCGGACTGCTGCTCGGCTTCGCGCTGCTGTCGAACCACTTCGAGAAGAGCGAGATCCCGGCCGTGCTGCCGCACTGGCTGCCGGACGACTGGAAGGGCGGCTTCGTTCTGCTGGTAATGATCTTCGTGCTGTCCTCGTTCCTCGACAACATCGCCGCGGCGATCATCGGCGGTACGGTCGCGGCAACCGTGTTCCGGCACAAGGTGCACATCGGATTCCTGGCCGCGATCGTCGCCGCCTCCAATGGCGGCGGCTCCGGCAGCGTGGTTGGCGATACGACGACGACCATGATGTGGATCGACGGCATCAGCCCGCTCGACGTCTTCGAGGCCTATATCGGGGCGGTCGTCGCCCTGGCGCTTTTCGGCATTCCGGCTGCGCTGCAGCAGCACCGTTACTCGCCGATCAGCAAGGACGCGCCGCCGGGAATCAGGGTCGATTGGCCGCGCTTCGCCATCGTCGCGGTCATCCTTGCAGCCGCCATCGCGATGAACGTCCTGATCAACCTGAAGTATCCGGAACTGTCGGACAGTTTTCCTTTCATCGGCGCGGCGGTCTGGGGAGCGATCCTCGCCACTGCGCTGTGGCGCCAGCCGGACTGGAAACTGCTGCCGGGTGCATTCAAGGGAAGCGTCTTCCTCCTGTCGCTGATCCTGTGCGCGTCGATGATGCCCGTGGAGAAGCTGCCCGTCGCGTCTTGGCAGACGGCCTTTGGGCTCGGTTTCGTCTCCGCCGTCTTCGACAACATCCCGCTGACGGCGCTTGCGCTCAAGCAGGGCGGCTACGATTGGGGCTACCTGGCTTACGGCGTCGGCTTCGGCGGTTCGATGATCTGGTTCGGTTCGAGCGCCGGGGTGGCGCTGTCGAATCTATTTCCCGAGGCAAAATCGGTCGGCCTGTGGCTGCGCCATGGCTGGCACGTGGCGCTTGCGTACGTGATCGGCTTCTTCGTCCTCCTCACGATACACGGCTGGCACCCGAACGCACCGCACAAAACGAAGCCGATTGCCCAGGCGCCCGCATCGAGCGCATTTCATCATTTCACATCGTGAAGTCGTCTTGCAGGGCGTGCGAGGCGGAGGGTAGAATCTCTCGGCTTTTCGGTCGGGGTTCCAACCCTGCACCAGTTCAAACTTCCTAGGAGGAGGAAAAATGAGCAAACAGAACGACAAGACCGTCGCGACGCGACGCAAATTTTTGACAGGTGCGGCAGCGGCGACAGCTGGCGCTGCGACCCTCGGCTTCCCGATGATCGCGAAAGCGCAGGGTCCGATTTCCATGCGCTTCCAGTCGACCTGGCCATCGAAGGACATTTTCCACGAGTACGCGCTGGATTACGCCAAGCTCGTCAACGACATGACCGGCGGCGACCTCAAGATCGAAGTCCTGCCGGCCGGCGCAGTGGTGCCGGCTTTCGGCTTGATGGAAGCGGTATCCAAGGGCACGCTCGATGGCGGCCACGGCGTGCTGGTCTATTCCTACGGCAAGAGCAACGCGCTTGCGCTCTGGGGCTCGGGGCCGGCATACGGCATGGACGCCAACATGATGCTTGCCTGGCACCATCGGGGCGGAGGCAAGGAACTCCTGGAGAAGTTGTACGCCTCGGTCGGTGGCAATGTGGTGTCGTTCCCTTACGCGCCGCTCTACACCCAGCCGCTGGGCTGGTTCAAGAAGCCGGTCACCAAGCCCGACGACTTCAAGGGCCTGAAGTACCGCACGGTGGGTATCTCGATCGACGTGTTCACGGCCATGGGCGCCGCGGTCAACGCGCTGCCGGGCGGCGAGATCGTGCCCGCGATCGACCGCGGCCTTATTGACGCGGCCGAATTCAACAACATGTCTTCCGACCGGGCGCTCGGCTTCGCCGACGTGTCCAAGGTGTGCATGCTGCAGAGCTATCACCAGAACGCGGAACAGCTCGAGATCACCTTCAACAAGACCAAATACGATGCGCTGCCGAGCAAGCTGAAGGCGATCATCGCGAACGCGGTCGACGCCGCGTCGGCACAGATGATGTGGAAGGCGATCGACCGCAATTCGCAGGACTACATCACGCTGCAGACGGTGGACAAGGTCAAGTTCTACAAGACGCCCGTTTCGGTGCTGCAGAAGCAACTGGAAGTCTACGACCAGGTGCTTGAGAAGAAGATGGGCACCCCGCTCGTCAAGGAAATCACCGAGTCGCAGAAGAAATTCGCCGAGCGAGCCGTGAAGTGGGAGCAGGACGTGGTGGTCAGCCGGACCATGGCCTACAACCACTACTTCGGCAAGGCTGCGTCGAAGAAAGCCTGACCCCGATCGGTCCAGGCGAGGCACCACTCAGGCGCGTGGCCGGGGTGGTGCCTCATTTTTTGAGCCGGTTTTCTGTCTCTGGGTAACCGCACCACCATGAAAATCCAGAAATTTCTGCTTGCTGCCGACCATATCAGCACCTGGGCGGGCAAGGCGATGGCCTGGCTGATCATGCTGCTGATGTTCACGGTCTGCATCGAGGTGTTCAAGCGCTACATCCTCAACATGCCCACGGCGTGGATCTTCGACGCCACCAACATGATGTACGGCACGCTGTTCATGATGTGCGGCGCCTATACGCTGGCGCAGGACGCTCACGTCAGGGGCGATTTCCTTTACAGCTCGATGAAGCCGCGCACCCAGGCCACGCTGGACCTGATCCTGTACATATTGTTTTTCCTCCCCGGCGTCATTGCCCTGATCAAGGCGGGCATCGACTATGCGGGCGACTCGTGGCGCATCCTGGAGCACTCGAACATCACGTCGAACGGGCCGGCGGTCTATCCGTTCAAGACGGTGATCCCGATCGCCGGCACCCTGGTGCTGATCCAGGGACTCGCCGAGATCGTGCGCTGCGTCGTGTGCCTGCAGACCGGCGATTGGCCCGAGCGCCTGAAGGACGCCGAGGAGATCGACGTCGTCGAGCAGCAGCTCGCCGGCAGCACGCACGTGGATGCGGAATCGCGCGAACGGGCGCTCGAAAGCGTGCATGAGATCGACGAGGCCGCGCACCAGCGGGGGCTCGGCGACCGCGCGGCGCAAGAGGCAGGACGGCATCCGAAGGGAGAGGGCAAATGAGCGATCCGGCACTCGGGCTGACCATGCTCGCGCTCATCGTGGTCGTGATCATGATGGGCTTCCCGACGGCGTTCACGCTCATGGGCCTGGGGATGGTCTTCGGCTA
>DATJYN010000132.1:0-8348 GCA_035499575.1 Burkholderiales bacterium
ATTCACCCCGCGTCGCGCTGGCGCTTCAAATGCTGGACCGCGGCGGGCAATGCCGAACTGATCGACCGGCTGTCAAGCGGCCATCGCGTAGTCCTGACCGCCGCGCCGCAGGCGGATGAAATGGCGCTGGTAGGGGAAATAGCCTCGAAAACGAAATCGAAGCCCGTGAACCTGGCGGGCAAGCTTTCCATCAAGGAGTTGGGCGCGCTGACCGCGCGCGCGCGCCTGTTCATCGGCGTCGATTCGATGCCGATGCATCTTGCCGCCGCGATGGGCACGCCGGCAGTGGCCCTGTTCGGGCCGAGCGGCGAGTACGAGTGGCGGCCCTGGCGCGTGGCGCATCGCGTGGTCGCCAGCAAGCATCCTTGCCGGCCCTGCGGCAACGACGGCTGCGGCGGCGGCAAGATCAGCGAATGCCTGACCACGCTCGGCGTGGAGCAGGTCTACGCCGCCGCGCAGGAATTGCTGACCAGGGAGCGCTGACGGAGTGCGCGCTGCCCCCGAGCGCGTGCGCGTCGCCATCGTCCGGCAACGCTACAACCCCTACGGCGGGGCGGAGCGCTTCATCGAGCGCGCGCTGCCGGCGCTCGAGCGCGCAGGCGCGGAACCGACCCTGATCGCGCGCAGCGCCGACGGCTGGGGCGCGCGGCGCCTGCTCGCCGTGGATCCGTTCCACGTCGGCAACACCTGGCGCGATGCGTCGTTCGCGCGCGCCGCGCGCCGCGCCTGGGAGGCCGGCGGTTTCGACCTGGTGCAGTCGCACGAGCGCATCCCGGGCTGCGACATCTACCGGGCGGGCGACGGCGTGCATGCCGAATGGCTGGACATCCGGCGCGCCGGCGGCGGCCCGTTCGAGGGCGCAGGCATCGCGCTCAATCCCCACCATCACTATGTCTGCGCGGCCGAGCGCCGCATGTTCGCGGATCCGGCCCTGCGCGCGGTGATCTGCAATTCAGCGATGGTGCGCGGCGAAATCGAACGCCGCTTCGGCGTCGCGGCGCAGAAGCTGCACGTGATCTACAACGGCGTCGACCTGGAGCATTTCCATCCCGGACAGCGCGCCGGGCTGCGCGCGGCGGCTCGCGCCGAGCTGGGCGCGGGCGAAAACGAGCGGGTCTTCCTGTTCGTCGGCTCCGGCTTCTGGCGCAAGGGCCTGGATGCGGCGATCGGCGCGCTCGCGCTCTGCGCCGGCGAACCCTTCCTGCTGGCAGTGGCGGGGCGCGACCGGCAGGCGGGATACTATGCCGGGCTGGCGCGCACCGCCGGCCTCGCCGGCAAGGTAAGGTTCCTGGGCGGGCGCGACGATGTCCGTCCCCTCTATGCAGCGGCAGATTGCTTTATCCTTCCGACGCGCTACGACCCGTTTCCCGGCACCGTGCTGGAAGCGCTGGCGATGGGAGTGCCGGCGATCGTCGGTCGGCGCAGCGGCGCCGCCGAAGTGATCCGGCCAGGCAGCGGCTGGATCTGCGAGCCCGGGGACGTCGACGGGCTGGCGCGGCTCCTGCGCGAAGCGGCGCAGGTCGCGCGCGACGAAACCGCTGGCGGGACTGCGCGCAGCACTGCTGAAAACTACGGACTTGACGACATGACTCGGAAGCTGACGGACCTCTATACGGCTCTGCTGGCGTGAGCGCGCCGCCGACCTCGACGGCGCTCTACCTGCGGCTGCTGTCCTACGTGCGGCCCTACGCGAAAGCCTTCGCGCTGGCCGTACTCGGCATGATCGCCGCCGCCGCGACCGAGCCGCTGCTGCCGGCGCTGATGCAGCCGCTGCTCGACCGCGGCTTCGGGCCGTCCACGCGCACCATACCCCCGCTGCTGTTCGCCGCCGGCATCGTCGGCGTCTTCGTCCTGCGCGGCTTCCTCTCGTTCAGTTCTTCCTACCTGCTCGCCTGGGTCGGCAACCGCGTGGTGCTCGACCTGCGCGCCGCCATGTTTGCGCGCCTCGTGCGCTTCCCGGCGCATTACTTCGACGACCATAGTTCCGGCGCGCTGCTCTCCAAGGTCGCCTACGACGTCAACGGCGTGACCTCGGCGGCGACTTCGGTGCTGACGGTCGCGGTGCAGGATTCGATCAAGGTGGTCGGCCTGCTCGGTTTCCTGCTCTACCAGAACTGGCGGCTCACGCTGATTGCGATCGCGGTCGGGCCGGCGATCGCGCTGTTCGTGCGGCTGCTGTCGCGGCGCCTGCGCAACATGGCGCGCGAGGCGCAGACGTCGATGGGCGACCTGGTGCACGTGCTCGAGGAAACCATCGAGTGCCACAAGGTGGTGAAGATCTTCGGCGGCCAGGACTACGAATCGCGCCGCTTCGAGCGCGCCAACCAGCGCCTGCGCGGCTTCAACATGCGCCAGACGGTGCCGGCGGCGCTCAGCACGCCGGTCACCCACGGCCTGGCCGCGGTCGCGGTCGCGATCATCGTCTACGTGGCGCTGGAAGATTCGCTCGGCGCGCGCGCGACGATGGGCGAGTTCGCCTCCTTCATGACGGCGATGCTGATGCTGCTCGCGCCGCTCAAGCATCTCACCGAAATCAACGCGCCGCTACAGCGCGGCCTGGCCGCCGCCGAGAGCGTGTTCGCCCTGGTCGACACGCCGGTGGAAAAGGACGAGGGCAGCGTGCAGATCGCGCGCGCGCGCGGCGAGGTCGAATTCCAGGGCGTGAGCCTGACCTACCCGACGCGCACCGAGCCCGCGCTGAATTCGGTGAGCTTCAGGATCCAGCCGGGCGAAACCGTGGCGCTGGTGGGCGGCTCGGGCGGCGGCAAGACGACGATCGCCAACCTGCTGCCGCGCTTCTACGCGCCCGGCGCGGGCCGCATCCTGCTCGACGGCCACGACATCCAGACGCTCAAGCTGGACAGCCTGCGCGCCAACCTCGCGCTGGTGTCGCAGGACGTGGTGCTGTTCAACGACACGATCCGCGCCAACATCGCCTACGGCGCCATGGGCGCGGCCGACGAGCGGCAGGTGATCGCCGCCGCCGAAGCGGCCCACGCGCTGGAATTCATCCGCGAGACGCCGCAGGGCCTGGACACGCTGATCGGCGAGAACGGCATGCGCCTGTCGGGCGGCCAGCGCCAGCGCCTGGCGATTGCGCGCGCGCTGCTGAAGAACGCGCCGGTGCTGATCCTCGACGAGGCGACCTCGGCGCTCGATTCCGAATCCGAGCGCGTGGTGCAGCAGGCGCTCGAAACGCTGATGCGCGGGCGCAGCACCCTCGTCATCGCGCACCGGCTGTCGACCATCGAGCGCGCCGACCGCATCCTGGTGCTCGAGCGCGGCCGCATCGTCGAGTCCGGCACGCACGCCGAGCTGCTCGCGAAGGACGGCACCTACGCCAGGCTGTACCGGATCCAGTTCGCCGCCGAGCACGCCAGGGCATGAAGCCGCTGCGCATCGTCCACACCGAGTCCTCGCTCGGCTGGGGCGGCCAGGAGATCCGGATCCTCTCGGAATCGCAGGGCCTGCTGCGGCGCGGCCACGACGTGAAGCTGCTGTGCGCGCCGCAATCGCGCATCCGCGCCGAGGCGGCCAACTGGGGCGTGCCGGTCGTGCCGCTGCCCATCGAGCGCAAGCGGCCGGTCGGCCTGGGCGCGCTGCACCAGTGGTTCGCCGCCAACCAGAGCGACATCGTCAACACGCACAGCTCGACCGACGCCTGGCTCGCGGCGCTCGCGCTGCTGGCGCACGGCCGGCCGGTGCGCATGGTGCGCACGCGCCACATCTCGGCGCCGGTGCCGCGCGGGCCGCTGTCGCGCTGGCTCTACATGCGCGCGGCCGCGCGCGTCGTCACCACCGGCGAAGCGCTCAAGCGCGAGCTGGTGGAGCGCAACGGCTTTCGCGCGACGCGCATCGAGTCGGTGCCCACCGGCATCGACGCCGGGCGCTTCCGGCCGGGCGAGCGCGCAGCCGCGCGCGCGAAGTTCGGCCTGCCGCAGGACAAGACGCTGGTCGGCATCGTCGCGACGCTGCGCAGCTGGAAGGGCCACGCGCTGCTGCTCGATGCCATGGCGCAGCTGCCCGCCCAGTTCGAGCTGGTGATCGTCGGCGACGGCCCGCAGCGCGAGGCGCTCGAGAAGAAAATCGAGCAGCTCGGCCTGCGCGGGCGCGTGCGCATGCAGGGGCAGCAGGCGGACGTGCTGCCCTGGCTGCGTGCGCTCGACATCTTCGCGCTGCCCTCGTATGCCAATGAAGGCGTGCCGCAGGCGCTGATCCAGGCGATGCTGGTCGAGCTGCCCTGCGTCACCACGGCGGTCGGCGGCATTCCCGAACTCGCCGAGCACGAGCGCACCGCGCTGGTGGTGCCGCCGCGCGACGCCGGCGCGCTCGCGGCCGCGATCGAGCGGCTCGCGGGCAGCGAAGGCCTGCGCCGCGAACTCGGCGAAGCCGCGCGCAAGCACTGCGTCGAGGGCTATTCCTACGAGCGCATGCTCGACCGCATGGAAAACGTTTTCCGGAATGTCGCAGGAATTTTCTAGTGCCGTGCACCGGGGCGGCCGCCTCGCCGGCCGCCTCAGGATATTGCCGCGCGCGCTGGCAAGGCGCTTCCTGCGCGTGCAGCAAAGGCAGCGCCCGGCCGCGCCGCGGCGGATCCTCGTCGCGCATCACCTGCTTGCGGGCGACGTGCTGATGCTGACGCCGCTGCTCGCGAAGCTGCGCGAGCAGCATCCCGACGCCAATATCGCGCTCGCGGTGCGCCGCTCGGTGGCCTCCTTGTACTCGGGCCGCCCCTACGGCGTGCGCACGCTGGTCTACGAGCCGCGCGATGCCGCGACGCTGGAGGTATTTTTCGCCGAACCGGGCTTCGACCTGGCGCTGGTGCCGGGCGACAACCGCTACAGCTGGCTCGCGGCCGCGGCGGGCGCGCGCTGGATCGTCGCTTTCGGCGGCGACCGGCCGCCGGCCAAGAGCTGGCCGGTAGACGAACTGCGGCCGTACCGCCAGGTGCCGGCGTCCTGGGGAGACATGGTTGCCGATCTGGTGGACGGCGCGCCGCCGCATGCCTACCGTCCCGCCGACTGGCCGGCGCCGGCCTGCGCGCCCTTCGCGGCACCGACGGGCCGCTATGCCGTGCTGCACGTCGAAGCGAGCACGGTCCTGAAGCACTGGGAGGATGCGAAATGGTTTTCCCTCGCCGAAAAGCTCGCCGCGCAGAATATCCAGCCGGTCTGGAGCGCGGGGCCCGCAGGCGACGGCATGCTCAAGCGCATCGACCGTGCCGGGCGCTTTCCCGCGCTCGGCGACAAGCTCGACCTCGCGCAACTCTGGAACCTAGTCGCCGGCGCCGCGCTGCTGGTCTGCCCGGATACCAGCGTGATGCACATGGGCCGCCTCACGGGCACGCCGACCGTCGCGCTGTTCGGCCCGAGCTCGGCGCAGCTGTTCGGCCCCGGCGAATTCTGGCGCGACGTGCCGTACCGGGCGGTGACAGTGCCGGATTTCCCCTGCCGCGACCAGAAACGCCTGTTCAAGCGCGAGCTCGCCTGGCTCCGGCGCTGCCAGCGCACGCCCGCGGAATGCCCGGCGCCGCGCTGCATGCACGGGATCAGTGTCGACGAGGTAGCGCGCGCCGCGGCCGGCCTGCTGCGATGAAGCGGGTGCTGCTTAACTTCCGCGGCGGCTTCGCCGGGCTGCGCGAAGGCTTCGAGGCGCTTGGCTGCGAGGTGATCGAAAACCAGTGGGCGCCGGAGCCCGCGATGCTGGAAGGCGCGGCGCTCCAGGTCGCCGATTTCGTGGATTGCGCGCGAAGCGTTCGGCGTACGCTCGGGCTGCGTCGGCGCCTGGCTGCCGCGCGCGTGCCGTTCATCGCGCTGAACCGGGATGCGCCATTCAATCGCGGCGTGCATCCGCTGCGCCTGGCCGCGCTGCGCTGGCTCCAGCCCTTCGACGCCTACGCCTCGCACTCGATGCAGGATGCGGGCCGCTACGCGCGTCGCGCGCTGTATTGTCCGAACGCCGCGCGCGAATCCGCTTATCACGCATCCGATGAAGAAATCGCGGCGCTGCGCGACCCGGCCGGGTACCGATGGGACGTGTCCTTTCTCGGCAACCTCGACGCCGTACGCTACCGCGAGCACGCGAGGCGCGTGGAATTCCTGCGGGCGCTCGAGTCGAGGCTGGCCGCGCTCGGCATCAGCACCGCGTTCCGGGACGGGACTGGCCTGTCCGCGGGAGAGCAGGTTGACGTCATCCGCGCGAGCCGCATCAATCTTTCGGCGATCGCCGCCTGCGACGCGGGCGCCGAGCCGAGCTGGGGCCTGCCCGAGCGCTGCTATGGCGTGCCCGCGTGCGGCGGCTTCCTGCTGTCGGACCGGCGCCGGCACATGGCGGAGGATTTCGCCGACGACGAGCGCGCCGAGTACGACGGCCTGGAAGACTGCGTGCGCAAGATCCGCCATTACCTGGCCCATTTCGGCGAAGCGCGCGCCATCGCCGAGCGCGCGCGGGCGCGCGTGGCGCGCGACCACGGCTACCGGAGCCGCGCCGGCCGGCTGCTAGACTGCGCTCGCCATGCTCGATGAACTGAAGAAAGCCCGCTTCCCGGTAGAAATCTGCCTGCTGCTCGCGTTCTGCATTTTCCTGCCGCTGGTCGAAGTCTGGAAGAACGTGGCGCTGCTCGCCTACCTTGCCGCCTGGACCGCGAACCGCCTGCGCGCGCACGATTTCGGCGGCGCGTGGCGCGTCGCGGACTCCCTGGTCGTGCTCTGGATCGGCGTGGCCTATGTCGCGGCCCTGTTCGCGGGGCTGGACGGCGATCCCTGGGCGAAAACCGGCGATGTGGCGGCGTCGGCGCTGCTGTTCTGGCTGGTAACGCGGGCCGGCTATTCGAATCGCGAATGGCGCTGGGTGCTCGGTGCGCTGGTGCTCTCCACCGTCGCGGGCCTGGTGATCGGCTACTGGCGGATCTGGAGCGGCCTCGGCAAGAGCGGCGACCTGCAGCTCTATTCGGTCGGCCATGTGAACCACACCGCGATCTACCTGGCCATCATGATGGGCGTTTGCGCGAGCTGGCTGTTCGCCTGCTGGCGGGCCTGGCCCGCCAACCGGAGGGTGGTCGCGCTCGCACTCGCGGCGCTGGTGTTCGTGTCGCTGATCGTGACCGCGAGCCGTGCGGCAGTCGGCATCGGCTTCCTGCTGGTGCTGGTCCTGGCGCTCGCATGGTGGCCGCGCTGGCGCGCGCCGCTGGCTGCGAGCGCCGTCGCGATTGCCGTCGCAGCCGTGGTGCTGACGGTCTTCGGCGCGGGAGTCGTGCGCAAGCAGCTGGACGTCGCAGCGGCGCACAACGTGCTGAATTTGCGCGACGGCATCTGGCGCATGGGCCTCGCCGGCTGGGAAAAGTATCCCTGGTTCGGCGTCGGCAAGGACAACTACGGCCGCATCAGCCCGGAGCTGGTGCAAAAGTGGCGCAGCGAAGCGGGCAAGGACTACGATCCGGCGCGCTACATCCGCTTTCCGCACGGGCACAGCCTGTACGTGAATACGCTGGCGGAGCGCGGCGCCGTGGGCTTCGCGGCGCTCATGGCCATCCTGCTTGCGGCACTCGTCGCGCTGTGGCGCTACCGGCCGAAAGCCGCGGACGGAAATTTCGCCTGGCTTGCCTGGGGCGGTGCGCTTAGCGCCTGGATGGTCACTGCCGGCGTCGGCACGGTCAACACCACGCTACACCACGAGCACGGCCTGCTCGCCGCACTGCTGATGGGACTATGGCTGTCGACGCTGCGCGCGCCGCAAACGCAACGCGCCTCCTGATCCTGCGCCGCGACAACATCGGCGACCTCGTCTGCACGACGCCGCTGATCGCCGCGCTGCGCGCGCAGCTGCCGGGCGCCTGGCTCGGCGCGGTGGTGACGACCTACAACGCCGAGGTGCTGGCCGGCAATCCCGCGCTGGACGAAATCTTCGTCTACGAAAAGCTGAAGCACCGCACCGGCAGCCTGCTGTCGCATGTGCGCTCGCGCCTCGGCCAGCGCTCGCGGCTGCGCGCGCGCAGGTTCGACTGCGTGCTGGTGCCCGCGCCGTCGGCGCAGGCGCTCAAGCTCGCGCGCAGCCTGAAGCCGGTGCGGGTACTCGCCTCGCCGACCGGCTTTCCCTCCCGGCTGCACGAGGTCGAGCGCGTTTTTGAACTCGGCCGATCCCTGGGCGTGGATGGGAAAGCCGGTTTGCTTCAGCTGTTTCCCGATGCAAAGAAACAAGCCGAACTGCGGCAACAGCTGGGCGCCGGGCCGTTTGTCGCGATCCACCTGAGCGCGCGCCGGCCGGCGCAGCGCTGGCCGTTGGAGCGCTATGCGGCGCTTGCAGCAGGGATCGCGAAAGAGGCGCGCGTAATCCTGCTCTGGGCGCCGGGC
>DATJYN010000133.1:0-20124 GCA_035499575.1 Burkholderiales bacterium
AGCGTGGAAGGAACGCCGAAGTTGTACATCGGCAGCCCCAGCACGATGACGTCTGCCCGCTTCAACTCGCCGATCAGTTCGTCCGAGTAGGCGACGAACGCGTCCTGCCTGGGCGTGCGTGCTTCGGCCTTGGCGATGAAAGCGCCGAAGCGCTCGGCATCGAGATGCGGCACCGGATCGCGGGCGAGGTCGCGCTGGATCAGTACGGCATCCGGCGCGTCCCTGCGCAGCGCGGCGACGTATTCGTTCGCCAGGCGGCTCGACTGGCCTTCGTCCGAATAGATGCTGGTGTTCAGTTGCAGAATCGTTTTCATGAAGCCTCCTTGTTTGGGACGCCTCATTAAACTATTCGACGGATAGATGATAAATAGGGAAAATATGTTCAATTAAATCTACTTATACGATATATGAACGTGACGCTGGAGCAGTGGAAGGCCCTCATTTCTATCGTCGAATCAGGCGGTTACGAAAAAGCGGCCGAAGCCATCGGCAAGAGCCAGTCGTCAGTTACCTACGCGGTCCAGAAGCTCCAGTCCCAGCTCGGGGTGAAAGCCTTCGAAGTGAAGGGGCGCAAGGCAGTGCTTACGCCGACGGGCGAGTTCCTCTACCGCCGGGCGCGCGCCCTGGTTGACGAGGCCGAGGCCGCCGAGCGCGCGGCGAAAAAACTTTCTGCGGGCTGGGAGGCCGAGATCGGGCTCGCCGTGGACGTGGCTTTCCCGGTTTGGCTGCTGCTCGAGTGCCTGCAGCGTTTTGGCGCCGAGAGCCCGCATACGCGAATCGAACTCGTCGAATCGGTGCTGGGCGGGTCCTCCGAGGCGCTGCTGAAGGGGCAGGTGCAGATGGCGATCACCGGCATCATGCCGCCGGGTTTCCTGGGAGAGCTGTTGATGCCGATCCGCTTCGTCGCGGTCGCGCATCCGGAGCATCCGCTGCACAAGCTCGGGCGGCCGCTCACGATGCAGGATCTGCGCGCCCATCGCCAACTGGTGGTGCGCGAGTCCGATACGCGCCGCGCCACGCGGCCGCGTCTCGAAGCAGCGCAGCGCTGGACCGTGACCCACATGACGACGTCGATCGGCGCGGCGAGCCGCGGCTACGGCTATGGCTGGTATCCGGAATACCGGATCCGCGACGAGATCGCCGCCGGCACGCTCAAGCCCCTGCCGATGCGCGAGGGCGGAGAAAACTTCGCGCAGCTCTACCTGGTGTTTGCCGACCGCGACGCCGCCGGGCCCGGCACGCTGCGGCTAGCCGCTATCATCCGGGAATTGGCCGAGGCGGCCTGCGTCGAGGAGAGGAAGCGGCAATGAAATCCTGGTTCATCGTCAGCGGCAAGGATGCGACGTCGGTCGAGTTGCGCGATGCCCCCGTGCCCGAGCCCAAGGCGGGCGAAGTCCTGACCAGGGTGCGTGCGGCGGGCCTGAACCGCGGCGAGTTCATCGCCGGGCACGGGCTGTCCGGTGGAGCGGCGAAAGTGGGCGGCATCGAAGCCGCGGGCGAAGTCGTGAAAGTGGGCGAGGGCGTCACGCAGTTCAGGCCGGGCGACCGCATCATGGGGCGCGCTTACGGCGCCTATGCGGAATTCACCATCCACCGCATCGGCGACGCGATGCCGGCGCCGGCGAAACTGTCCTGGGAAGAAGCCGCGGGCGCGGGCATCGCCTACCTCACCGCCTACGACATGCTCTGGCCGGGCGGCGAGCTGAAGTCCGGCGAATGGCTGCTCGTCGCGGGCGCATCCGCGGGCGTGGGCGTCGCTTCGGTGCAGCTCGGCAAGCTGATCGGCGCGAAAGTCATCGGTACTTCCGGCTCGGCGGATAAGCTGAAGAAACTCGCCGCGCTCGGCCTGGACGTCGGCCTGCAGAACCGCAACGGCGGATTCGAGAAGGCGGTGATGGAGGCCACCGGCGGCAAGGGCGTGAACCTGGTCGTCAACAATGTCGGCGGCACGGTGTTCGCCGAGTGCGTACGCGCGCTCGCCTACCGCGGCAGGCTCGCCACGGTCGGCTACGTCGACGGCGTCGTAAAAGCCGAGATGGACATCCTTGCGCTTCACTCGAAGCGCCTGAAACTGTTCGGCGTCTCGAACAAGATGCGCAGTGCCGCGGAGATCGCCGAGGGTGTGCGCGGATTCTCGCGCGACGTGCTGCCGGCGCTCGCCAGCGGCCACTTGCGGCCGGTGATCGACAGGGTATTTTCTTTCGCCGAGCTGGCGCAGGCCAAGGCCTACATGGAATCCAACGCGCACCTCGGCAAAATCATCCTGCGCGCCTGATGCAAGTTGCGCGCAAGCTTGGCGCAACATCTTGTAACCATTTCGCCGGGTTCGGAAATACTTTGGCGCCGGCGCGGCTCTAAGCTGCACGCAGCATGAAAAAAGAGATCTTCGGCGTCATCCTGCTCGCGCTCGTTGCGAGTGCGGCGCAGGCGCAATACCGCTCCCCGCACTGGGCCTACGACGATCGCTATGGGCACCACCACTACTATCCGGCGATCGGCTATCCCGTGGTGGCGCTGCCGCCCGGCTACCTGTCGATCAGCTATGGCGGCGGCAGGTACTACTTCCATGCGGGCGTGTGGTTCCGCCCGTCCGGACCTTCCTACGTCGTCGTGCGCCCGCCGGTCGGCATCGTAGTGCCGGTGCTGCCGCCCTCGTACAACGTGGTCTACGCTGGCGGCCAGCCGTATTACTACGCCAACGATACCTACTACACGCAAATGCAAGGTGGCGCCGGCTATGCCGTGGTCGCGCCTCCTCAGGGTGCCGAGCCGACCACGGTGACGTCTGTTCCTCCCCCTGCGTCCTCCCCGCAACCGGGACAGATGCCGAGCTCGGCTGCCCAACCCGCCGCGGGATCGTGGTTCTATTGCGAATCGGCGAAGGGCTACTACCCCTACGTGAGCGAGTGCAAGGAAGGCTGGCGCCAGGTGCCGGCTACGCCGCCGCACTAAGTCGCGTTCAGGCCGAGCGCAGGCGCGTTCAGGCCGAGCGCAGGCGCTCGCGCACCATCGCGATGTGGCCGCGCAGCGAATACAGCTCGTCGGTGTAGGACAGAGGCACCGAAACGTGCTCGACCTTGGCGTCGAGTTTTTCCAGCTTGGCCAGCAATTCCTGCACCGGCACGCTCTTCTGCCCCATGTCGTCCTCGATCAGCCGAAGGTCGCGGTACCAGCGGAAGATGCGCGAACGGATGCGGAAGTTGTAGAGCGGCGGCAGCACGCGCGCGAGCGGGATCAGTACCGCGATGATCGAAAACAGCGCCACCCACATGCGGTCGATCACGTTGGCCACCCAGAACGGCAGGTAGCGCTGCAGCAGCGGCGGGCCGGTACGGTAGTAGCGCTCGGCGTCGCGCGCGAGCGGGAACTCGGTATTCAGCCCCGTCGGGAATTGGCCTGCGCGCGAGATCCAGCCGCCGCTGCCGTGGATCCGGCTCGCCGCCTGCACGAACAGCTGGATCAGCGCCGGATGCAGGTCGTCGCGCGCCACCAGCGAGCAGGTGGCGGCGATCAGCTCGACGTCGCGCGGCGGCACGTCGCGCGACAGGTCGACCACGCCGCGTGACAGGGTAACCGGGTTCAGGAACCGGTAGCGGCGCGCGTAAGCCTCGGCCTGCCGGTATTCGTAGAGACGGATGCCGGGCGTCTGCAGCAGCATTTGCACGATGGAGGACTCCGGCGCCGAGACCATCGCCAGGACGTCGATCTCGCCGTTCAGCAGCGCCACCACGCTGGGCGTGAGGTCGAGGTTTTTGCGCACGATGTCGTCCCGCTCCATCAGGTTGGCGCTAAGCAACCGGTTCACCATGCCCGGCGTGCCGCTGCCGCGCGCGCCGACATTGACGCGCATGCCGCGCATCTGCGAGAGGTCGGTGAGCACGCCGTTCTTGCTGACTTTTTGGGCGGCATCGATCCGGTAAAACAGCCATACCGGTTCGTAGAACATGCTGCCCAGCGAAACCAGCGATTGCTGGTCGTCCTCCTCCTCGGTGCGCTGCGTTTCGCTGGAGCCGCCCTGCACGAACGCAATCTGCACGTCTTCCTTCGGGTCGCGCAGCAAGCGCAGGTTCTCGCGCGATCCCGCCGTGGTCCTCAGGACCACTTCGATGCCGTATCGCTTCAGCTCTTCCCGGTAGCGCTTGCCGAAGGTGGCATAGGCCCCTTGCTCAGAGGCGGTTGCGAGCACCACGCGCCTGGGCGGCGCGGGCTTGAGCAGGTAGTACGCGCCGGCGAGCAGCGCGCCGGCGAGCAGGATGAACGGACCGGCGGTGGCAAGCAGGTCGCGAGCCGACAGCAGTGTGTCGCGGATGGTGCGGCGCATGATGGAAATATACCCGCAGAGGTCTAAGCTGGGACGTCGTTTATTCCCCAGGGAGGAATAGATCATGGAACTGAAGCGCACGCTGATTGCTCTTGCAGTGGCCGGCGCGGCGACCGGCTTGACGTTCGGCATCCAACCGGCTGTTGCGCAGCAAAAAGATGCGGCCAAGCCGGCGGAGAAGGCACCGCCCAAGCCCGCGGCGAAGGAAGAGGAACCGTTCTGGGCAGTCGGTCGCCCGAAAGGCGACGCCACCGCGAAGATGGCGCCCGTGCCGGCGTTCCCGGTGGCCACCCCCGCCGACAAGCTGCCGATTGCGAAGATCAAGCTGCCGCCGGGCTTCAAGGTCGAAGTCTGGGCGAGCGACGTGCTTGACGCGCGCGGCATGCGCCAGGGCGACAAGGGCACGGTGTTCGTGTCTTCGCTGTTCGTCGCAGGCAAGATCTACGCGATCACCGACAAGGGCGGCAAGCGCGAAGTCAAGGTCATCGCGGAGAAGCTGTTCCTGCCCAACGGCATCGAGTTCTACAAGGGCGCGCTCTACGTGGCTACGCCGAAGGACATCACGCGCTACGACAACATCGAGGCCCATCTCGACAACCCGCCCAAGCCCGTGATGGTCTACGACAAGCTGCCCGGCGACGTGCCGCACGGCTGGAAGTTCATCAAGATCGGACCCGACGGCAAGCTTTACGTGCCGGTCGGCGCGCCGTGCAACATCTGCGACCCGGACGACAGGCACGCGCAGATCTTCCGCATGAACCTCGATGGCACCGGCATGGAGTCGGTGGCGAAGGGGGTGCGCAACACCGTGGGCTTCGACTGGCATCCCAAGACCGGCGAACTGTGGTTCGGCGACAACCAGCGCGACTGGCTGTCGGAGGACATGCCGCTGGACGAGGTCAACCACGTCGTCAAAACCGGCCAGCACTATGGCTTTCCGTACTGCCACTCCGGGATGATGGTCGACCCTCAGTTCGGCTGGGGCAAGGACTGCAAGAACTACATCAAGCCGGCGCTGCTGATCGGCGCGCACGCGGCGCCGCTCGGCATGCGCTTCTACACCGGCAAGATGTTCCCGGCGAAGTACCAGAACGCGATCTTCCTGACGCGGCACGGTCCCTGGAACAAGACCGAGAAATACGCCGCCGACGTGGTCGCCATCTTCATCGACGCCAAGGGCAACGCGAGGATGGAGCCCTTCCTCACCGGCCTGGTGGAGAACAACCAGTACCTGGGGCGGCCGGCGGACGTCATGGTGATGAAGGACGGCTCGCTGCTGGTGTCGGACGACCACAACGGGGCGATCTACAGAGTCTCGTACGGGAAATAGGTTGAGGGGTCTTGCACTTGTTCTGGCCCTCTTTTTTTCCGCGGAAAGCCTTTCTGTAGAAAAAGAAGTCTGCTTCGGCTGCCACGGGCAGGGCGGCGCCTCCACGGCGCCGCTCACCCCGTCCCTCGGCGGCCAGCCCTCGTTCTTCGTCGTCGCGCAGCTGTTCCTGTTCCGCGACGGCCGGCGCAGCAAGGCGCCGACGCCGATGGACGCCTTCGCGCAGAAGCTTAGCAACGACGACCTGCGTGCCTACGGCGAGTTGTTCGCCAGACTGCCGCCGCCCACCCCCCCCGAATCGGGCATGAACCCGGCGCGCCTTGAAAAGGGCAGGGCCCTGGTTCAAAAATCCAACTGCGCGGTCTGCCACAATCCCGATTTCTCCGGCCGGGATCAAATGCCCCGGCTTGCCAACCAGCGCGAGGACTACCTGCTGAAGGCGATGCGCGATTACAAGGCTGATGCGCGCATCGGTTATGGTTCGGCCACCATGCCCGAGGAACTGGCCGGACTGAGCGACCTGCAGCTTGGAGATATCGCCCACTACCTGGCCCATTACCGGAAGAGCAAATGAAGCTTCGCGCCCAGACCCATTCGGCGGCTGCATAGCGCATGGCCGGCGTTAAGGACCTGCGCGCTCTGCTCGAATTGCAGCGCCGCGCCTTCGCCGCGGACCCGCTGCCGCCCGCGACAGCACGCGAGGAGCGGCTGGCGCGGCTGCTGGCGATGGTGGAGAAGCATGCCGACGCGTTTGCTGCGGCGATCTCGGAGGATTTCGGCCACCGCTCGCGCCACGAAACGCAGATCGCGGAGGTATTCGTCGCCATCGCCGCGATCCGCCATGCCCGGCGCCATCTCGGCCGCTGGATGCGCGTGCGGCGCGCACCCACCGCGATGTACTACCGGCCCGGATACAACCGCGTGCTGCCGCAGCCGGTCGGCGTCGCGGGCATCGTCAGCCCATGGAATTACCCGCTGCAACTGGCGCTCGGTCCCGCGGTCGGAGCGCTCGCGGCAGGCAACCGGGTGATGCTCAAGCCCTCGGAACTGACGCCGCGCTGTACGGCGCTGCTGGAGCGGACGATCGCCGGCAGCTTCGCGGAGGAAGAAATGGCGGTGGTGACCGGCGGGGCCGACGTCGGCCGTGCATTCGTCGAGCTGCCGTTCGACCACCTGCTGTTCACCGGCTCGACGGCGGTCGGCCGGACGGTGGCGCTGGCCGCAGCGAAGAACCTGACGCCGGTGACGCTGGAACTGGGCGGAAAGTCTCCCGCCATCCTGGACGCGTCCTGCGACATGGCGGCCGTAGCGCCGCGCCTCGCGGTCGGCAAGCTGCTGAACGCGGGACAGACCTGCATCGCGCCTGACTACGCGCTCGTGCCGGAGGCGCGCGTGGAGGAATTCGTCGCCGCGATGCGCGCGGCGGTTGCCCGCCTGTATCCGCGCTTCGTCGACAACGATGACTACACGAGCGTCGTCAGCGACCGCCACTACGTGCGCCTGGAGGGCCTGCTTGCGGATGCGACGGCGAAGGGGGCGCGCGTGGTGACCCTCGGCGAACCGGCGGAATTGCCGGACGCGGCGCGGCGCCGGCTGCCGCCCGTGCTGGTACTGGGGGCGAGCGACGACATGGCGCTGATGAAGGAGGAAATCTTCGGCCCGCTGCTGCCTGTGATCGGCTACCGCGGGATCGACGAGGCGATCGCACAGGTGAACCGGCGCGACCGGCCGCTCGCGCTGTACTGGTTCGGCGAGGACGAGGCGAGCCGCGAGCGCGTGCTGGCGCGCACGGTGGCAGGCGGCGTCACCGTGAACGATTGCCTGTTGCACTTCGCGCAGGAAGATGTACCGTTCGGCGGCGCGGGGGCGAGCGGTATCGGCGCCTACCACGGCGAAGCTGGATTCCGCACCTTCAGCAAGGAAAAGCCGGTGTTCTTCCAATCGAAGCTGAACGGCATGTTCCTGATGCGGCCGCCTTATGGGCGTGCGTTCGAGAAAGTCGTCGCGCTGCTCAAGCGCATCGCATGAGCGACGCCTTCGATTACGTCATCGCGGGCGGCGGCTCGGCCGGTTGCGTGCTGGCCGGGCGGCTGTCGGAAGACCCGTCTGTAAGCGTCTGCCTGCTCGAGGCAGGCAACGCGGGCGATTCCTGGGTCGTGAACACGCCAGCGGCAGTCGTCCTCATGGTGCCGCACGCCATCAATAACTGGGCGTTCGAAACCGTGCCGCAGCCTGGCCTCGGCGGCCGGCGCGGCTACCAGCCGCGCGGGCGCACGCTCGGCGGCTCCAGCGCCATCAACGCGATGGTCTACATCCGTGGCCACCGCAGCGACTACGACCGCTGGGCGGCCATGGGTAATACCGGCTGGAGCTATGCCGACGTGCTGCCGTATTTCAAACGCTCCGAAAACAACGAGGAGCTCGCGGGGGAATACCATGGCCGCGGCGGCCCGCTGAACGTCGCAGGCCTGCGCACCGGCAATCCGTTCCAGGAAATTTTCCTCCAGGCGGCCGAGCAGGCCGGGTTCCGCCGCAATGCCGATTTCAATGGCGCCGAACAGGAAGGCGTCGGCATCTACCAGGTCACGCAGAGGGGCGGCGAGCGCTGGAGCGCCGCGCGCGCCTATGTGCAGCCGCATCTTTCGCGGCCGAACCTGAAAGTGGTGACCGGGACGAAGGCGAACCGCATCCTGTTCAGCGGCAAGCGCGCCATGGCGGTGGAACATTCCTTCGGGATCGCGACCGCCAAGGCGGAAGTCGTGGTGTCTGCCGGCGCGCTGCAGTCCCCGCAGTTGCTGATGCTTTCCGGCATCGGCGACGGCGAGGCGCTGGGCGGCTTCGGCATTCCCGTGATCCATCACCTGCCGGGCGTCGGCCGCAACCTGCGCGACCACGTCGACTACGTATTCGCGCACAAGGCGCGCAGCACCGACCTTTTCGGCTACTCGGCGGGTGGCGGGCTGCGGCTGCTGAAAGAGATCGGACGGTACCGGCGCGAGCGGCGCGGCATGATCACGACGAATTTCGCCGAAGCGGGCGGCTTCCTCAAGACCCTGCCCGGTGCAGAAGCGCCGGACATCCAGCTGCATTTCGTCGTCGGCGTGGTCGACAATCATGCGCGCACCAGCCATCTCGGGCACGGCTACAGCCTGCACGCTTGCCTGCTGCGGCCCAAGAGCGCGGGCAGCGTGGCGCTGGCGAGCGCCGACCCGCTGGCGCCGCCCGCAATCGACCCGAATTTCTACGGCAATGCCGACGACCTGGAAGCGATGCTGCGCGCGTTCAAGCTTGCGCGGCGCATTCTCGAGGCGCCCGCGCTGGCCGCGGTTTCCGCCGGCGACATGTTCACCGCGGACGTGCGCACGGACGACGATATCCGCGCTTCGCTGCGCCAGCGCTCGGACACGATCTACCACCCGATCGGCAGTTGCCGGATGGGGACGGACGACCTGGCCGTCGTGGATCCGCAGCTGCGCGTGCGCGGCGTGCAGGGCCTGCGCGTCGTGGATGCCTCCGTGATGCCGGACCTGATCGGCGGCAATACCAATGCGCCGACGATCATGATCGCCGAGAAGGCGGCCGACTTGATCCGCGCGCGGTGAAATTCATCATCCCCGAGAGCGAGATCGAACTGACCGCGGTGCGCTCCGCGGGCGCCGGCGGCCAGAACGTCAACAAGGTGTCGAGTGCCGTGCACCTGCGCTTCGACGTCGCTGCCTCGTCGTTGCCGGACTGGCTGAAGGCGCGGCTGTTGCAGGTGAAAGACCAGCGCCTGACGCGCGCAGGCGAAATCGTCATCAAGGCGCAGCAGCACCGCAGCCAGGAAATGAACCGCGCGGAAGCGCTGGGGCGCCTGCACGCGCTCGTGGCTGGCGCGGCGCAGGTGCCGAAGTCGCGGAAGGCGACGAAACCGACGCGTTCGTCGAAACGCAGGCGGCTGGAGGGCAAGATCCGGCGCGGCCGGATCAAGGCATTGCGGGGAAAGGCCGGATTGGAAAGCTAGCTAGTAGCGTTTACCCGAAGTAAATTCGACTTTCAGGCGGGCGACCTGCCGGCGCAGGACCTCGAGCTCCGCACGCGCAGCTTCGGCTTCGGCGGTCTGGTTGCCGGTATGCGCGGCGCGATAGCGTTCATTGGCCGCATTCCATCGGGCAATCAATTGCTGCTCCTGCTCCCGCCAGGTCGCGCGCTTGTCCATCGCTCCTCCCTAAAAAACAAGGCCCGGTTGCCCGGGCCTGGTGTTGGTCAGCTGTCTTCGCCGGAGCGAGGACCCGGAATCGTGATTCCGGCGGGAATGTCGTCGCGCGGCAGTCCCTGGTGCACGTCGGTCGCCGGTTGCGGCGGCGTCGCGCCTTTCTTGGGGCGCCCCGGACGGTAGAAAACCTGGAAGGGCTTGAGCGGCGGCACCACCGGCGGCCGTTCCAGGTACCGGCAATCCGATTCGGTCGGCATGCTGGCTGTCGCTCCGACACGACGCCCGCTCACGAACACCGTGTAGCGCAGCATGTGCGCGGATCCGGCGATGGGTTGGGCGATGATTTCATATTTCCCGATCATGAAACGCTTGCGCGCCTGACGGCCGGGGTGTTCCCGCACTACGTCGCGTACTTCCTCAGTCACCTTTGGGTTCCTCTGGGTTTTGCTGCCTTCGCGGGACGGGCTACGACCGCACCAACGGGCTTCGCCGCCTTGCTGCTGAGCACTTCGTCACACAACGCCACTACGCCGGGTTCTTCGAGCCGCTCCGCATTGGCGCGCAGCTGCTTCACCTCCGGTTTGGTCAACGTTTGGATTCGGTCCAGCGTCCAGTCCATCGCTTCTTCCCGCACCCCTCTTTATACCATCAAATGATGGCGCAGGTCTATGTTTTTTTTGAATTATTTCGAAACGAGTCGAGCTCCGGATAGTGCCGGAAGATGCCCAGCTGGTTGAAGGGGATGCGGCGTTCGGACGCGAAGTAGCCCGCCAGCCTCGGGTGCACGGCGATCCGCCCGTGCAGGGAAACGGTGCGCGGACAGTGCCTTTCGAGCCTTGCCATGGCCTTCGGGAAGGCGTAGCGCAGGCCTGCAAGCATCTGAAATAAAGAGAGATCGGGGTAGGAGAGGGTTTTCCCGAGCAGCCAGGATCCGCCGGAACGGCGTAATACCCCTTCGAAATAGTCCAGATATTTGGGCATCCGGGCCTCCAGGAAGTCGGCCGTCCGGCGTTTCGCCTCGCGCCGCTGTTCCTCGTAGTAGAGGCCCGAACCGATGGGATGGTGGGTATCGTGCGCTTCGACCAGCCAGTCGGCGATGGTGAGCTGCAGCTGGTGCGCCCAGAGCCGGCCCGCTTCGCCCTTTGGCGCGAGGCGCAGGCGCGGCCCGAGGTAGAACAGGATATTGGCGGTCTGGGAGATGACCCTTTTCCCGGCGACCAGGTAGGGCAGCGAGAAGGGCGCCTGCCGCTTCGGAAAGGAATAGTCCCCGGCGCCGCGCAGGACGTCCGCGTAATCGGCGCCGGCGTACTCCAGCGCCAGGCGGATGAATTCGCCGCGGCCCTGGATTTCCGGCCAGTAGTAAAGGCGGTACTTCAGAACGGCAGGTACCGCTTCTTCGCGGTGTAGTGCAGGTAGCCGATGCTCGCGCCCGCGCGCAGGCCGACGCCGAGCCGGATCGGCGCGAGCGTGACGCCGTTGCGCCGCTGGTAGTTGATGCCGACGCCGCCGACGTAATAGAAGCTGCCGTCCACTGCCGGGAAGCGTATGAAGATGGCATTCGGCTTCGGCAGGTTGTAGACCAGCGTGAATACCTTGGCGGCATTCGCACCCAGGTCGAAGCCGACCGACGGCCCGGTCCAGAAGACGTGCCGGTTCCGGGCGTTTTTCATCACCAGCGTGCCGTCGCCGTAATTCAGGCCGACGGTGATGGCGCCGGCCACTTCCTGCCCCTTGATGTAGCCGTTCGGGCGGCCGTTGTCCTTGAACGCTTTTTCGATCACCTTGGCAAGGCCCTCGGCGCCCTTGCCGAAGAAGCTCTCGGCGTCGTGCAGGACGGTGTCCTGGTCGTAGGTGTCGTCATCGGACTGTTTCTTCGCGTCGTCGGCCGCGAACACGGAGGCAGCGGAAATTGCCGCTATCATCGCCAGGGCCAGCAGGGCTCGTCTTTTCATGGGCCGGATTCTGCACCTATCGCGGGAGGTATGGCGTGGCAAAAGTCCCACAAGCCTTTCGTCTTGGCGTGCCAGACGCCTCGCTGGCCGACCTCAAGGAGCGCCTCGGCCGCACACGCTGGCCAGACGAGCCGCCGCTCGCCCCGTGGTCGACGGGGACCAGCCTTGGCTACCTGAAAGGCCTGCTCGACTACTGGCGCTACGGCTTCGACTGGCGGGCGGCCGAAGCGAGGCTGAACGCTTTTCCGCAGTTCACGGTGCCGGTGAAGGGCATCGACCTGCATTTCATCCACGCGCCGGGCAAGCGGCCCGACGCCATGCCGTTGCTGCTGTCGCATGGCTGGCCGGGCTCGGTGTTCGAGTTCCTGCGGATTCTTCCGCTGTTGCAGGAGGATTTCACCGTCGTCGCGCCCTCGCTGCCGGGCTACGGGCTGTCCTACCGGCCGGGCCAGCCGCGCTTCGGCTCGGAGGACATGGCGGAAGCGTTCGCGGAACTGATGACCGGCGTGCTCGGCTACCGGCGATTCGGCTGCCAGGGCGGCGACTGGGGCGCTTCCATCAGCACCGTGCTCGGCCACCGATATCCGGAAAGGGTGATCGGCATCCACTTGAACCTGCTCGTGGTCCGCAGGGACCCGAAGCTCAGCACCGATCCGAAATACCTGCAGCAGTTGAAGCATTTCCTGCAGGAAGAATCCGGCTACCAGGCGATCCAGGGCACCAAGCCGCAGACGCTCGCCTTCGGCCTGAGCGACTCGCCGGCGGGACTTGCGGCGTGGATCGTCGAGAAGTTCAGGACCTGGAGCGATTGCGGCGGCAATCCGGAAAACGCCATCCCGCGCGACGAGATGCTGGCGAACATCTCTCTCTACTGGTTCACCGGCGCGATCGGCTCGTCGTTCTGGCCTTACTACGCACGGCAGCATTCGGGCTGGCCGATCCCGGAAGGCGGCACCATCGGCGTGCCGATGGGTTACGCCGAGTTCCCCAAGGAAATCCTGATTCCGCCGCGTTCGCTGGCGGCGCAAACCTACACGGACATCAGGCGCTGGAGCGTGATGCCGAAGGGCGGGCACTTCGCCGCGCTGGAGCAGCCCGAGGCGCTCGCGCGCGAGGTAAGAGCCTTCTTCGGCGGGCTGCGCTAGGCCGGCAGCGAGAAGTGGAAGACCGTGCCCGCGCCGGGCGCGGACTCGACTTTCAGGTTGCCGCCGTGGCACTCGGCGATGAGGCGCGCGCAGGCCGCCGCCGTGTCCGGCTCGGCGTTGCCCTGCCCAAATGGCCGGAACAGCTGCTCGCGCTGGGCCGCGTTCATGCCGGAGCCATTGTCGCGGACGAAAAATACCGGCAGGCCCTCCAGCGTGCCGGCGCCGATGTGCACCCAGGGTTCGCTGGCGCCGCGGCAGGCGCGGGCGGCGCGCTCGGCCAGGTGGCGCAGCAGGGCGGCGATCATCTCGCGGTCGCCGAACGCGCGCAGGCCGGGCTCGACCTCGAAGCTGACGCGCGCGTTTTCCGGGTGCGCGCGCGCATTGCGCACCGCCTCCCGCGCCAGCGCCGACAGGTCGAGGCGTTCGTTGCGCAGGGGGCGCGAGCCGTAGTTGGCCAGTTCCTCGAGCGCCGCCAGCAGCGCCGCCATCGCGTCGCTCCCCGCGAGCCGCGCCGCGGGCAGGTCTTTCGCCAGCGCCGCGTGCAGCAGTTCGAGTTCGCGCCCGGCGCGTGCGATCTCCTGGCGGCGCGCATTGCCGCGCGCCGCGAGCTCGGCGTTGGCCGCCACCAGCGCCGCGTGCGCGGTTTCGAGCTGCGCCTGCGCGGTTTGCGTCTGTATCATGGCCTGCCGCCGCTGCTCTGCCTCGGCCACCACGCGCGCCGCCTCGCGCTCGACGCGCCGGTGGTAGACCGCGCCGACGACGAGCGTGCCGATGCTGGTGAGGATGACCCCGATCACGAAATTGAAATTGGTGCCCTGCCTGACGAACTCGGCGGCGCCGCCGAGCTGGCCGCTTTCCTCAGCCAGGTACATCAGCACCAGCGCGGTGATGGTGAGCGCGAGCTCGGCCGAGGCGACGACGAGTCCGAAGAACAGTGCGGTGTACAGGATGCACGGCAGGTACATGAAGATCGCCGAGCTGTGCATGCCGTAGCCGGTATTCAGCGCATAGGTCGTGGCCGAGCACCAGACCACGCCGACCAGCAGCCCGGCGGCGACGTCGCGCCTGCCGAGGTTCGACAGCCAATGGCACAGCAGCGCGCCGATCAGCGTCGCGCACGCGAGGCCCAGCTGAGGCCACGCCACGACGCCACGCAGCCGCCAGTTGACGACGGCGACCAGCGGCAGGGCGGCCACCGACAGCAGGAAAATGGACTTGTAGACCAGCGTGTCGCCGCCCCACATGCTGAGTGGCGTGACCTCGCGGGCGATGCCGCGCGGAAATCCCGCTGGATGCTGCGTTTCCGAAGCCGCCTGCATCTGCTCATCCCTGGCTGCAGTGGCGTCCATCATACCGGCTGTCCCCGGCTGCTTTGCAAGGCTTGGTCAGCGATGCGACCATCGCACTTGAACGGATCACCGGAGTAGTGCATGGCCTACGAATGTTTCGAGTTGTCTTCGCCTGCCGAGGGGGTAGCGCACCTGAAGCTGTCGCGGCCGGAGCGGCGCAACGCCATGACGCCGGCCTTCTGGCAGGAATTGCCCGCGATCGTGCGCAAGCTGGAGGCCAGGGTGCTTATCCTGTCGTCCAGCGGGCCGCATTTTTGCGCCGGCCTGGACGTGTCGATGTTCGCTTCCGGGGGCCTCGACACGGAGAACGTGGCGGCGCGAAAGCTATTTCGCGCCAAGCTCGAAGAGCTGCAGGCCAGCCTCGGTTCGCTCGCCGACGCGCCTTTCCCGGTGATCGCGGCGGTGCAAGGCGGCTGCATCGGCGGCGGCGTGGACATGGCGACCGCCTGCTGCCTGCGCTATGCCACGCGCGACGCCTGGTTCGTGATCCAGGAAATCCATCTCGGCATGATGGCGGACGTCGGCACCTTCAACCGCATGCCGAAGCAGCTGCCCGAGGCGGTGGTGCGCGAACTGGGCTACACCGGCGACCGGCTGAACGCCGAACGCGCCGAGCGCCTGGGCTTCGTCAACGGCCTGTTCGACACGCACGAGCAGCTGGTTGCGGGCGCGCTCGAGGTCGGCAAGCGGATCGCCGCCAAGGCGCCGGTGGCGATCGCCGCCACCAAGAAGATGATTTCGTACACGCGCGACCATTCCGTCGCCGAGAGCTTCGACTACCTGAACGCGCTGCAGCCGGCGATCTTCGACATCGAGGAAATCAAGCGCTCGCTGGCCAAGCGCTAGCCGGCGGCGGCCTGCGCCAGCAGGCGCGCGAAATCGCGCAGTTCGTTGCGGTTCAGGTCGGACACCAGGCTGAACTGCATTTCCCCGACGCTGAAGCTTTCGACGTTGAATCCGTCCTTCGCGAACTCGGCCGCGCGCGCCGGTTTATTCCCGGCTTCGACCCAAAGCTGTCATCGGCCTGACGCCGGAGCGCGATCGATTGTCAGCCCGTATCGGCGCTGATATGTTGCAAAGACCAGTCTGGAAGGAGCCTTTGCCATGAACCTGCGCACTGCGATTGCCGCCCTGTCCCTTTCCCTCGCGACCGCGTCCTGCTATTCGTGGACCCAGCCCACTCCGGAGCCGGACAAGGACGTGAGCGACATGAAGCGCCTGGTGCAGGTCCGCGAACAGGAGAACTTCGTGTCGGTCGCGCCCATGGACCCGTCGCGAAAGGTCGACGAAGTAAATTGCGCCGAGGCGTTCGTGCCGGACGGCGGCAATTTGAAGTGCCGCTGACCTCGAGGGCGACGCGGGCGCGGATGCCGTTGGAGGTGCCGGCGGCGTAGAGGTCGATCATGAGCTTCCCTTCGGGGATGGCTTCATTTTCCCGCGCGCTTGCAGTTGCTGAAGAGCGCGGGCGGATCGGAAAGCTGGGCGCGGTCGGCGTCGATTTCCAGCGCCACGCGGCCGACGCCGTAGCGACCGTCGGGCAGCTTGTCGAGGCGGATCTCGCGGTCCGGCGCGATCAGCCAGACCGCGCCGGCGTCCAGGCTGCGCACGTAGAATCCCTTGCCGCCGTCGCAGCGGTACTCGGTGGCGTTGGCGGGCTTGCGGCTGGCTTCCGGCGTATCCGAATCGCCGAAGGGCCATAGGCTGGAAACGCTGTCGCTGCTGCATCCGCCGGCCAGGAGCAGGGACAAAATGGCTAGCAGGCATGCGCCGCGCAACCGCATTTGGCTATCATAAGGCGTGGCGACCTCCAACGCGAAGCCGAAGAAAAGCGGCCTGAAACGCGCCGCGCCGAAGAAGCGGGCGCGCAAGGCGGCCGCGGGCTCGCGCGGGCTCGCGCCGGCGGAGTGCCGCCTCGAGGATCTGGATCCTTCCACCCTGGAAGCGAAAAGCAGGATCGAAAAAGAAGGCGGCGCCGTGCTGGCCGCCTACCAGGATCCGCTCGGCAGGAATCCGCTGCTGCTCGCCGTCCTGCCGCTCGCCGCGGTGGAACCGACGCCGTTCCAGCGCGACGTCTCCGACATGCACCACAAGCGGCTGGCCGATGTCATCGACAAGACCGGCCTGTTTCTCGATCCGATCATCGCCATCACCGCGCCGGAGAAGGGTTTCTGGACGCCGAACGGCGGCCACCGCCTGGCGGCGATGCGCCGCCTGGGCGCGAAGTCGCTCGCCGCGCTGGTGGTGCCGCGGCGCGAGATCGCCTGGCAGATCCTCGCGCTCAACACCGAGAAGGCGCACAACCTGAAGGAAAAATCGCTCGAGGTGATCCGCATCTACCGCGGCCTGCTCGAGGAGGACGGCGCGCGGCCCGAGAAGCAGTTCGCCTTCTACCTCGAGGAGGCCTCGTTCGTGACGCTGGGGCTGTGCTACGAAAAGGTCCCGAGGTTCAGCGGCGGGGCGTACAACTCGATCGTGAGGAGGTTGAGCGCGTTTTTGGATTCGAATCTCTCGTCCGCCGTGAAAATCCGCCAAAAGCATGCGGAACAGGTGCTGGACCTCGATGAGCGCGTTGCCGACGTCGTCGCGAAGCTGAAGTCGAAAGGCTTCCTCAGCCCCTACCTGAAGGCCTTCGTGGTGGCGCGCATCAACCCGCTGCGCTGGATCCAGGGCGAGCCGCCGCCGCTGGAGGAGGTGCTGAAGACGATGCGCGAGCGCGCCGCCAGGTTCAACGTCGACAAGGTGAAGCAGGCAGACATCGCCGCCAGCGGCGGTGGCGGCGCAGCCGACGACTAGCGGCTGAAATGGGCCTTGAGCCGCTCGTTCATGTGCCGCAGCCGGTCTGCCATGACCATCATGACGTGCCGCGCGAATTCCGGCGATTCGCGCACCAGCGCGTCGAACTGCGGCAGGTTGATCGAGATCACCCGGCAGCTCGAGCGCGTGATCACCGTGGCGCTCCTGACGGCCGAATCAACCAGCGCCATTTCGCCCAGCAGCGCGCCCGGCCCGGCGATCTCGATCACTTCGCCGGCGACGCAGACCGCCGCGGTGCCCTCCATCAGCACAAACATGTTCTTGCCCGGCTCGCCTTCGCTGAACAGCACCAGCCCGGCCTGCAATTCGACCAGGTTGCGGGCGTTGCGGAAATGGGCGACGACGTCCACGGCCGGAGTTAGGGCTTGACGAAGCGCAGCGCGAATTTGTCGGTCGGGATCTTGGAGCCGTAGGACACCTGGTCGCGCGGGTCGGCCGGGTTGCGCAGGAAATCGCCCTCGGCTTCCAGCCTGAAGCCCGCCTGCAGGAAATCCGCGCGCACCACGGCCTCGTCGATGCGGTGCAGCGATTTCACGTCGCCGACGCCGGTGCCGCTGCGCGCCGAGTGGTCGATCACCACCAGGTGCCCGCCGGGTTTCAACGCGGCGAACAGCCGCCGGTTCATCTTCGCCCGGTCGACGGGCAGGTAGCAGATGTCGTGGTAGTTCTGGATGATGGTGATCAGGTCCAGCATCGGGGCGCCGGGCGGCAGCGGGTCCTCGAAAGGGCGCACGACGGGCACCAGGTTGGCTTGCGGGTGCTTGCTCAGCCGCTCCGCGAGCGCGGGGCGCGGCTGCGTGTTCTGCGCATAGACGGTCCCGCCCGGGCCGACCGCGAGCGCGAGCAATTGCGACGAATAGCCCGCCGCGGCAAGCACGTCCAGCACCTGCATGCCGGGTTTTACCTGCGTGAATTCGAGGAAGCCGGCAGGGCGGCGCGCCGCGTCCGCGTGGCGGTCCTGCTCGGTGCGCACCGGGCTGTCGACCGCGGCCTGGTAATCCACCGAGGCGCAGCCGAGCAGGCTGGAGATCAGGATGGCGGCAAGGGAAGTTTTCGCTGATGTCGGCATGGGATCACTCGATGACCTTGCTGGCGTGCTTCAGGAGCGCGGGCGGCACAACCAGGCCGAGCGCGCCCGCGGCCTTGCGGTTGACGACGAGGTCGAACGTCGTCGGCTGCTGGACGGGGATGCCGCCAGGCTTCTCGCCCTTGAGGATCTTGTCGATGAACGCGGCGCTGCGGTAATAGTGCTCCTCGCTGCGCGGGCCGTAGCCGATCACTGCGCCGACGGCAGCGGCATTCGGCCCGCCGGCGACCGGCAGGCCGCGCTTCGCGGCCGCCTCGATCAGCTGGCGCCGGCTCGCGAACAGGAGCGGCTCGCCGCCCGCCGGCAGCAGGAGGATGCCGTCGGCGCCGCGCTTGGCGGCGGCCGCGGTCGCGCGGTCGAATTCGGCGGGACCTTCGATCTCGACGATCTCCACCTTCACGGCCAGCGCGCGTTCCGTCATGTCCGCATCGCCCCGCAGGAAGGCCGCCTGGGAATTACCCTTCGTCATGAACATCGTCACCTGGTCCAGCTTGGGAACGAGCTGCCGGAGCAGTTCGACCCTCTTGGCGTTCAATGCCGCTTCGGAGGTATAGGTTCCCGTGATGTTGCCGCCCGGGTGCTCGAGCGATTCGATCAGTCCGGCGGCGACCGGATGGGTTACGTCGACCATCACGATCGGAATGGTCTTGGTCAGGCCCTGGGCGAGCTTGGCGACGGCGTTGCTGGGCGCCACGATCACGTCGACCTTGCGGCGCACCAGGTCGCCGACGATCGCGGGCAGCCGCGCCGCGTCGCCGTCCGAGCTGCGGAACTCGACGACGATCGTCTTGCCGGGTCCGTAGCCGAGTTCGCGCAGCCCGCGCAGCATGTGCTCCTCCAGGCTCTGCACCGCCGGCAGCGGGGCGTTCCAGACCACGGCGACCACCGGCGCCTTCGCCTTGGGCTGCGCCAGCAAGGCGGCGGGCGCCGCGGCGAGCGCCATGAGAACGAATGCCGTGGCGCGCTTGTTCACGCCGTTCCCTCAGAGCCGCCGCAGCTCGGAGTCGATGGACGAAACCAGGGCCTGCACCCACTGGTTGTAGGCCGGGTGGATGACGGGCCGTTCCGGCCCGACAGGGCGGGAATCGAACGGCCCGGCGGCCGTTCCATCCCGAAAATTGCCTTTTTCCTGTTGCGCCATCGTGTACTTCATGTTGATGCTGCTGCGGTACTTCACCGAGTACTTGTCGGGTGCGACGCTGATGTCGACGGAGATCGTGTGCTTGTTGTTCACCACCAGCGTTCCGACCAGGCTGCCGTCCGCGGTGATGCCCATTTGCCAGTTCAGTCGCTTGCCCGCCGCGATGATCGCTTCGCGCACCTGCTCGGCGGAAACCGGCTTGCCGCTGCTCGTCGCAATCGAGACGTCCTTGTAGTCGACGATCGGCACCAGCGCGCGCTGGGCGGACGCGGAGGCGGACAGCATGCTGAGCGCGAGTGCGAGAAAAAATCGGAACATCGGGTCTCCCTCCCTAGAAGCTTAACAGCGATGGCGACGGTTTCAGCTCGCCGCGCTCGACGCGCGTGACGATTTCGGCGAGCTTGGCGTTGGCGGGGGCGGGGACGCCTGTATCGGCCCCTTTGCGGGCGATGTAGCCGTTCATCGCGTCGATCTCGGTGCGCCGTCCCTTGAGGATGTCCTGCGCCATCGAGGGGCGCTGGATGTCGGCGCGCGGATTGGCGCCGGCTTTCGGCGCCAGCTGCGCATCGGCTTCCGCGAACGCTGCGGCATCGCCTTCGGCCGCGCGCGCGAGGCGCCCGGGATCGAGGCCGCGGATTTTCTCCAGCTGGTAGCCGAGGGCCTGGCCCACGCGGATCGCCTCGCCCGCGAGCGCGATCTGGAAGCGCCGGATCCTGTCGTCGCGCGCGCAATCGGCTGAAGAGAGGCCCGTCGCGGCCGACACGCCGTTGCCCATGCCGTTCTGCACGAGCTT
>DATJYN010000134.1:0-40373 GCA_035499575.1 Burkholderiales bacterium
CGCCCCGGCGGCGCGCGCTTCGATCGCCGCGGCCAGGCCGGCGCCTCCGCCCCCGACCACCACCACGTCGACCGTTTCGTTCAGATCATTCCCCCATTCGGCTGCACAATTTGGCCGTGCACCCAGGCCGCGCCGATGCCGCGCGAGCCGCCGAACACAAGGGCAAGTTTTTTCATCTCAGGCAACCCAGGGCTTGCCGAATGCCGGTTCCTTGAACGGCGTCGGCGGCAACTGCCAGGTTCCGGTCGACGGCGGCCTCACCTCGGCGTCCACGTGGACGTCGAGCACGCACGGGCGCTTGTTGCGGATGGCCTGCTGGAGAGCGCCCGCGAGGTCCTCGCTTTTCGTTACCGTGACGCCGTCGCCGCCGCAGGCGCGCGCCCAGGCCGCAAAGTCGGGGTTGTAGGGTTTTTTGTCCTTTCCATGAAAGGCGGTTCCAAGCTCGCGCCCTCCGAACATCCCGATCTGGATGTCGCGGATCGCCGCCCAGCTGAAGTTGTTCCACACCACCCAGACGCACGGCAGGCCGTATTCGACCGCCGTGGCTACCACATAGGGGGTCATCGAGAAGCCGCCGTCGCCGCAGACCGAGACGCATGGCCGGTCGGGGGCTGCAAGCTGCGCGCCCAGCACGCTGCATACGCCGAAGCCCATCGAGGAGTAGCCCCAGCTATTCAGCATGCTCTGCGTGCGCCTGGGCCGCCAGAACTGCATGAACCAGTTGTGGTGCACGCCGGAGTCGCAGGTGAGGATCGCGTCGTCGGGCAGCACCTTCTGCAGCGCTCCGACGACATATTCGGGCCGCAGCGGCGTGGTGAGCGCCGAGAAGTTCGGGCGCACGAATTTCTCCCACTCGGCGGTCCAGCCGTCGACCTCGTTGCGCCACTCCGAATACTGCGCATGCAGCCTCGGGGCTCCGCGCTGCTCGCGCAGGCCCAGCGCGCCAAGCAGCTGCGCGGCGAATACCTTGGCGTCGGCGATGATGCCGAGCGTCGGCGGATAGTTGCGGCCGAGTTCCTGCGGGTCGAGGTCGACGTGGATCAGCCTCGTTTTCGGGAAATTCCACGAATAGCCCGCATGCCAGCTCGACGACGAGCGGTCGTCGAAGCGCGTGCCGATCGTGAGCACGAGATCCGCGTGGCGCCCAGCCTGGTTCGCGGGATACGCGCCGTTGCGGCCGATGAAGCCGAGGGTGAGCGGATCGTCGGCCGGTACGCAGCCCATGCCGTTGGGCGAGGTGATCACCGGAATACCGTAGGTCTTCTGCAGCTTCGCCAGTTCCGGACCGGCCTCAGACAGCGTCGCGCCATGGCCGATGAAAATCACCGGCCGCAAGGCATCGGCGAGCAGGTTCACGGCGGCAGCGACGTCGGCTTCCGACGCGCCCGGACGATGCTGGCCGAATACGTGCGAGGCGGGCGGCAGTTCGACGTCCTCCTCCTCCTGGTACACGTTGTAGGGCACGTCGATGTTCACCGGGCCGGGACGGCCGGTGACCATGGTGTCGAATCCCTGGCGCAGCGCGAGCGGCAGCATGTCGACCCGCGTAGGCTGGAACGCCCGCTTCACCACCGGGCGCACCACCGACGGGAAGTCCGACTGGTTGTGCTTGTAGATCTCCTGGAACGGCGCGCGGTTTGCCTGCGAAGTCGGCACGTTGGACGTGATCGCGAGAAAGGCCGACGAATCCGACAACGCGGTGGCCAGCGCCATGACGAGGTTCGCCGAACCCGGGCCGGTGGAGGTCAGGGTCGCCACCGGCTGGTGCTTGACGCGGAAGTAGCCGTCCGCCATATGGCCGGCGCACTGCTCGTGGCGCGGCGAAATCAGAGTCAGCTTGTCGCGCGCCGCATGGAGCGGATCGAGGATCCCGACGTTGCCGTGGCCGCAGATGCCGAATATGTACGGCACCTTCTGCTTGATCAGGTACTCGGCGATCAACTCGCCGCCTTTCATCCTTGCCATGTCCGATTCTCCCGCTAGCCCAACGTGAAGGTAATGACGCGCTCTTCGGTCATCTCATGGACAGCATAGCGCGGTCCCTCGCGCCCGAAGCCGCTGTCCTTCGAACCGCCATAGGGCATCAGGTCGACGCGCGAACTCGAGGTCTCGTTCACGTGCACGCCCCCGACCTCGAGCCTGCGCGCAGCGTTGAAAGCATCGTCGAGGCGGTTGGTAAAGATGCCGGTGGCGAGGCCGAAAGGGGTCGCGTTGACGCGGTCGATCGCCTGGTCGAGCGTGTCGAAGGGCAGGATGCAAACAACCGGGCCGAACACTTCCTGGCAGCCCAGCTTCATCGTTTCGTCGATGGACGTGAGCAACGCTGGCGGAACCACGGCGCCCCTGCGCGCGCCGCCGCCCGCGAGACAACTCGCGCCTCGCGATACCGCTTCGGCAATCCAGCTTTCGACGCGGATCGCCTCCTTCTCGCTGATCAGCGGGCCTACGACGGTCTTCGGGTCGGCGGGATCGCCATAGGGCAGGTCGCGCACCAGCTGCGCGAGACGGGCCTGCACGTCCCCCAAGATCGAACGGTGCGTCAGCAACAGTTGCACCGAGGTGCAAACCTGCCCGGCCTTGCGGTAGCCGGCGTTTACGACCTTGGGCAGCGCGGTATCGAGGCGCGCATCGTCGCAGAGAATGGTGCAGGCGATGGAGCCGAGTTCCATCTGCGTGCGGCGCAGCCCGGCGCGCTGCTGGATGCTTCGGCCGACCTCGGTGCTGCCCGTGAACGCGAAAAAACGCACGCGAGGATCGGCGATCAGCCAATCCGCGACTTGCGCGCCTCCGGGCGTCAGCGAGAGAAAACCGCGCGGCATGCCGGCGTCCAGCAGCGTCTCGGCCAGGAGGCATGCGGTGAGCGGAGTAGCCGAGGCGGGCTTCAGGACCACGGGGTTTCCCGCGGCGAACGCGGGCGCGATCTTGTGCGCGACCGTGTTCAGCGGCGAGTTGAACGGTGTGATCGCCACGACCACGCCCAACGGAACCCGCAGCGTAAATCCCATGCGCCCGGCCTGTTGCGGCGCGCCCGCGAGCGGGATGACATCGCCGGCGAGCCTGCGCGCTTCCTCGGCCGACAGGCGAAGCGTCTCCGCGCCGCGGCGCACTTCGCCCGCAGCATCCGATGCCGTGAAGCCTGCTTCCATCTGCATGGTACGGACGAAGGCGTCGGCCCGGGTTTCCAGCAACGCGGATGCGCGTTGCAGGATGGCGCCGCGCTCGTAGGGATTGGGCGCGCCGGACCGGAATGCCGCGTGCGCACGATCGATGGCGCGCGCCACCTGCTCGCGATCCGCCGATTGGAAGCGCGCGCCGGGCTGGAGACGATACTTGTCGATCACTTCCAGGGGCGCACCCTTGCCGGCGATCCAGTCGCCGCCCACGAGCAGCCGGTCGACGGCGTCGAAGGTCGTACCCGCGAGATTGTTCATATCCAGAGCACCTGCTTTCGATAGTCGAGGTTGTTCAGCAGTGGTTCGGCGGGGCCTGCATGGAAAACCGCGCCGCGCTCGAGCGCAAACACGCGGTCGGCAAGCGCCAGGACGAGGTCCAGGTTGTGCTCGACGATGACAATGGAGGTTTTCCCGCGCAGCCGGTCAAAGACGCCGAAGAGTTCCTGCACGACGGCCGGCGCAAGGCCCTCGAAGGGTTCATCCAGCAGCAACAGCCTCACGTTGCCCGACAGCGCGCGCGCGACGGCGGCCATCTGCTGTTCGCCGCCCGACAGGAAGTCCGCGGCGACGTTCATCCGGTCCCTCAAGCGCGGGAATTGGTCGAGGATCTGCGCTTCGCTCCAGGCGATGCCATGGCTGCTGTCCGTCGCGCGCGCCAGGCGCCCAAGCGCAAGGTTGTCGGCTACCGTCATCCCGGCGAACAGGCCGCGCCCCTGCGGCACGTAGCCGATGCCGAGGCGCGCGATCTCGGGGGCCGGCAGCCCCGCGATGTTGCGGCCCTCGAAGGCGATCGCGCCCGACGCGGGCGGCACCAGGCCGCACAGCGTCTTCAGGAGCGTGGTCTTGCCCGCGCCGTTGCGGCCGAGCAGAGCCACGATCTCGCCGTCGCGCACGTCCAACGTCGCGTTGTCGAGAATGTGGCTCTTGCCGTAATAGGCGTTCACGCGCTCGAAGCGCAGCAGCTGATTGCCCGCGGCAGTGCCTGCCGCGCGCCCGGCCGCGTGGGGTTTGCCCGAACCCGTGTAGATCTCCTGCACGCGGCGGTCATTGCGCACCTCGGCGGGCGTTCCAGCCATCAGGACTTCGCCCTGGTTCATCACCGTGACGCGCTTTGAGAAGCCGAGAACGCGGTCGATGTCATGCTCGACGATCAGGACCGGGATGCGAACGGCCACTGCGCATATCAATTTGGCGACGCGTTCGCGCTCGGCGGCCGCGAGCCCCGCTAGCGGCTCGTCCAGCAGCAGGACCTGCGGCCTGGAACCGAGCGCGATGCCAAGGTCCAGGAGGCGCTGGCCGCCGTAGGAAAGGTCTCCGCCGGGTACATCCTCAATGCCTTCCACGCCGAGGAATCTGGCGAGTTCCTTCGTTTCGGCGTGTATCTCCGTATACCCGTCGATGTCGCGCCATGCATTGAATCGGGCCGGGTGCTTGGCCTGGAGCGCCAGCCGCAGGTTCTCGTAGACCGACAAGCCCCTGAACAGATTGGTGATCTGGAACGAGCGCGCGACACCCCGCTCGCAAATGCGGTGCGGCGCCAGGCCTTGCAGCGGTGTTTTCCAGAGCGCTACCGTGCCGCCGTCGGGCGGGAACATGCCGGATACGACGTTGAAGAGCGTGGTCTTGCCGGCGCCGTTCGGTCCGATCAGCGCGTGGATCTCGCCTGCTTCGATGCGCAGGCTGGCGCCGGCGACCGCGTGGATGCCGCCGAAAGCCTTCGAGGCCGCAGCAACTTCGAGCACGCAACCCTCGCGCGCGGGCGGGCTAAGGAACGCCGGCAGCGGCAGGTCCTCGTAGACGCGGCGCGCGTCCATTGCCGCTGCGAGCTCGGGCGCCGCGCGCCAGCGCTTCGTGAGCCTGCGCCAAACGCCCACAAGGCCTTCCGGCGAGAACAGGACGAAGCCGACGAACACCAGGCCGAACCAGAGCAGCCAGTTGCCGGTCCAGATCGAGAACAGCTCGCGGAACAGGATGTAGAAGACGACGCCTAGTGCGGGGCCGAGCAGGTGGTGCATGCCGCCGATCACCACCATCGCCAGCAGCTCGCCGGAGAGGGCCGCCGATACCGCCTCCGCCGAAACGAGATAGTTGAGGAAGGCCAGCAGCGCGCCGCCGAGTCCCGCGACCGTCGCCGAGAGCACGAACACCGCGAGCCGGTAGCGGTCGACGTCGTAACCCAGGAAAGTGGCGCGCTGCTGGTTCTCGCGGATCGCCACCAGCACGTGGCCGAATGGTGAGCGGATGACCCGCAGCAGCACGTAGAGCACGGCAAAGGCGACGATGGCGACGAACAGGTAGTAGACGAGCGCATTGTCCAGCGGCACTGCCGCGATGCCGCCGCGGCTCAAGCCGCCGAGGCCGTCCTCGCCGCCCGTGAGCGCGGTCCAGCGGAACGCAATCGTGTATGTGAGGGCGACGAAGGCGAGCGTGAGCAGCGCGAAGTAGACGCCGCGCCGGCGCAGGATCAGTGCGCCGACCGCGCAGGCAAGGAAGGCGACGACCGTGCCCGAGAAGATCAGCGGCAGCGCAATCTGCCCTGCGAACCAGTGCTTCTGCGATATTGCTGCCGCGTAGGCGCCGATGCCGAACCAGGCGCTGTGCCCGAACGAGGTGAGGCCCGTGAAGCCGACCAGCATGTTCAACCCGAGCGCGGCGATCGCGAAGCAGACGATCTGCGACGCCGTGTTCATGCTCAGCCCGAGGAGCGGCATTGCGAGGGGCAGGGCGAGGAGCCCGGCGGCGCCAAACCACAGGTTCCGGTTCATCATTCGAATTTGTCGATGCGCTCGCCGAGCAGGCCGCGCGGCCGGAACATGAGCAGGAGGAACAGCAGCACGTACATCGACGCTTCGCCGGCGGCGGGCACGAAATGGATCGTCACGCCGCGCACCACGCCGACGAGCAGCGCGGCCAGCACCACGCCCCAGAAGCTGCCGAGGCCGCCGATCACGACGACCACGAAAGCGACATTCAGGATCTCGGCGCCCATCGCCGGATGCACGAGCGCGATCGGCGCGAACAGCGCCCCGGCGAGCGCGGCCATGCCCACGCCGAGCAGGACGATCGCGGTCATGTAGGGCTGCAGGCGGATGCCGAGCGCCGCGACCATGTCTGGCCGCTGGATGCCGGCGCGCACCACGCGCCCGAAGGAAGTCTTGTGGATCAGCGTCCAAATGCCGGCAAGGACAACGGCCACGATCGCGAGCAGCAGCAGACGGTAGCGGGAAAAAAGGAAGTCGCCGAGCACTACGCTGCCCTTGAGTTCCGCTGGCATGGCCGCCGGCAGCGGCGCCGCGCCCCAGATCATCCGGATCGACTGCTCGGCCACCAGCGCCAGCCCGAAGGTCGCCAGGAGAGAAAGGATCGGGTCTGCCGTGTAGAACCGGCGCAGGATGAAGCGCTCGAAGAGGATGCCGAGAAACGCCACCGCGACCGGCGAGAGCGCGACTGCCGCGCCGAAGCCGAGCCGGCTGGCGATCTCCAGGGAGATGTAGGCGCCGAGCGCGTAGAACGCGCCGTGTGCAAGGTTCACCACGCCGCCCACGCTGAAGATCAGCGACAGCCCGAGCGCGATCAGCAGGTAGTACCCGCCGAGGACCAGGCCGTTGACGACCTGTTCCAGCAGAAAAAGAAGCTGCATTACATCTTGCAGGTGTTCTGCGCTTGGGTGGTCGCGAGCAGCTCGAGCGGCTGGTCAGGACGCGGAACGGCCGGCCCGAACTGCAGGAAGTCCCACTTGTCCTTGGCCTGACCCTTCGGCTTCACCGTGAACGTGTAGGCCTCCTGCATGAGCTGGTGGTCCCAGGAGCGGAAGTAGCCCTTGCGCGGCTTTAACAGGTCGAATTCCGGCTGCTTTTCGAAGTACGCGATAAGCTTCTCGGTGTCCGTCGACTTCGTCTCAGTCATGGCCCGCGCCATGATGTGCATCGAGACGTATTCGATCCAGGCGTGGTTCTCGGGCGGCTGGCCGTGCTTCTTGCGGAACGCGGCGACGAAGGCCTTCGAACCCGGGGTGTCGATCTCGTGATGCCATACAGTGGGCCAGATGCCGCTGAGGTTGCCATCGCCAGCGGCCCACGCATCAGCGGTGTTGAGATTGAAGCCAGCGACGGGATACGGCAGGCCGAACTCGGCGTACTGCTTGACGAAGTTCGTCACCTGGTTGCCGCCGAGATTGGTCGCCACCATGTCCGGCTTCGCCTGGCGTATCTTGAGAAGCAGCGGGCTGAAATCGGTGGTGTCGGTGGGCGTGAGTTCATCGCCGATGATCGTGCCGCCGTTCGCCGTGACAAAGGCCTTCGCGCCCTTCGCCAGGTCGTGGCCGAACAGGTAGTCCGAGGTCAGCGAGAAGATGCGCTTTCCCTTGATGAGGCCGTCGCGCAATAGTGCCTGGCCTTCGGCATTCACCATCACAGTGACCGGGATGTCGACGTGGAAGGTGTAGCGGTTGCAGTCCGCACCGCGCAGCACGTCGGAGCGGGCGCCGATCTGCATGTAAAACCGCTTGTTCCTAGCCGCGACCTGCATGATGGTTTTCGCGGAAGCGGAATTGATCTCGCCCATCAGGTAGGCCACCCCGTCCTGGTCGAGCATGCGCTGCGCCTTGGTGGAGGCGGTCGCCGGGTTTACCGAATCTTCCGACATGACGTCGAGCTGGCGCCCCATCACGCCGCCTGCCGCGTTGATCTCGTCGACCGCGATGCGCAGTCCTTTCACGGCGTATTCGCCCAGCGCGCCCAGAAAACCGGTGAGCGGGGTCAGGTGGCCGATCTTTATCTTGTCCGACTGGCCGCGCACGATGGCCGGGAAACCGAACGCCAGGGCGCCCGCCGCTGCGCCAGCCTTCAATACCTTTCTTCTGCTCGTCATCGCTATTTCCCTCCTTTGGGATTCGGTTCGTCATCTGCCGGCGTCGTGACCACCAGGAAGACCAGCCCGGCGGTACCGGTGTTCGTGAAGCTGTGGTGCACGCCTGGCGGAACATAGACGTAATCGTGCGGCCGCATCAGGTGCTTCGCTTCGTTCAGCGTCAGCAGCCCTTCGCCTTCGAGCACGTAGTACACCTGCTCCTGGATCTTGTGCACGTGTTCCTGCACGTAGGCATTGGGCGCGTAGCGCGAAATGCGGAAATCCATCAAGCGCGAGCGCGAGTTATCGGGGCCGACGAGCGCTTTGGACAGGGCGCCGCCGAAATGGCCGGGAAATTCCTGCCAGGCGACGCGCGCCATCTGTTCGACAAAGGCTTTTTTCATCATTGATGTGCTCACTATAGGAAGGGCCGGGTCGGGAGAAAAATACCGTTTTCCGAGGTTGGGCATAAGTTAAAGTTATGGCTTCGCCGGGGGCATGGAGGAGGGGCGGATGGACCTGCGACAGCTACGCTATTTCACCCAGATCGTCGAGAGCGGCAGCCTGTCCAAGGCTTCGCGGCAGTTGTTCATCGCTCAGCCGGCGCTCAGCCAGCAGCTCTCCAAGCTCGAGGGTGAGGTCGGCAAGCCGCTGCTGACGCGCTCGTCCAAGGGTGTCGCGCCGACCGACAACGGGCTGGCGCTTTACCACCACGCGCGCTTCATGCTACGCCAACTCGACCAGGCGCTGTCCATCGCCCGCAAGGAATCCGGTGCGGTGCAGGGCATGGTGTCCGTCGGCCTGCCCGCGACCACCGTTTCAGCCCTCGGCCTGCCGCTGGTGCGCCGCATCCGCGATCGCTATCCGAGCATCCTGCTCAACGTGGTCGAGGGCATGAGCGGCCATCTCGGGCAGATGATGCGCACGGGCCAGCTGGATCTAGCAGTGCTGTTCAGCACCGACGTTGCCCCGGATGCTTCGGTCGACGCCCTGCTGGAAGAAGAACTGTTCGTGATGCTGCCGAAGCACAGCAGGCTTGTTTCTCCGCGGCGCAGCAGCCTTACGATCGCCGAAGCCGCGGCGCTGCCGCTCATCCTTCCCACCAGCACGCACGGCCTGCGGCGCAGGATCGCCGCCGAATTCGAGCAGCGCAGCCTGGTGGCCCAGATCGTCGCCGAGATCGATTCCCTGTCGCTGCTGATGAACTGTGTCTACAACGGCATGGCGGCGACTATCAAGCCGATGGCGGCCATTTGCCTGGAGGGCGAGCGCGGCAGGAAATGGCGCGCGCTGTCCATCTCGGACGCGCGCATGAGCCGCAGGAACTACCTCTATTCGCTGCCGCCGGAGCGCTTGTCCGACGCCGCGGCGGCCGTCGCGGGCGAGCTGAAGGGCACCGCGCTCGATCTAATGGATTCCGGCGCGTGGACCGGCGTGGAGGCGATCAGTCTGCCCTGATGTGCGCCGCGCGCACGACCTTGCCCCAGCGCTCCTGTTCCTTCTTGATGAACGCGGCGTACTCGGCCGGCGTCGAGCCGACCGCTTCAGCGTCGTCGGCCGCGAAGCGCTCGAGCACCAGCGGGCTTTTCGCCGCCTTTGCCGCTTCTGCCGAGAGCCGCTTGATGATTGCTTCGGGGGTCTTCGCCGGAGCGTTCAATCCATACCACTGCGAAGTCTCGAATCCCGGATAGCCCTGCTCAGCGACGGTGCCTACGTCGGGCAGCGTGGCAAGGCGCTTCGATGTGCCGACGGCGATCACGCGCAGCTTGCCGCTTTTCACGAACGGCATCAGCGGCGGGGTGCCCGCCGAAGCCGCCTGGGTGCGTCCCGCGACGAGGTCGACGATGTTCGGGCCGGTACCCTTGTAGGGCACGTGCTGGATATCGATGCCGGTGACCTGTTTCAGGTATTCCATCGCCAGGTGGCCCGCCGAGCCGTTGCCCGCGCTGCCGTAGTTCAGCTTGCCCGGCTCTTTTTTCGCCAGCGCGACGAATTCGCGCAGGTTCTTCGCCGGCACGCTCTCGTGCACCACGAAGATGGCGGGCACGATGGCCAGCAGCGACACCGCCGCGAAGTCCTTGTCGACGTCGTAGGGCAGCTTGTCGTACATGAACGGGTTCATCGCCAGCGAGCCGACGTGGCCGATGATCAGCGTGTAGCCGTCGGGGTCGGCATGCGCCACTTCCACCATCGCCACGTTGCCGCCGCCGCCTGGCTTGTTGTCGATGACGATTGGCTGGCCCAGGCCCTTTTCCATTTCCGCGGCGATGCTGCGCGCGACGATCGAGGAACTGCCGCCCGGCGCGAAGGGCACCACCAGGCGGATGGGCTTGTTCGGGTAAGTCTGCGCCCCGGCCGCCCCGCTGAAAATCAGGACAAGAACGAAAATGAAAATCCGTTTCAAAACTGGTACTTCCTCAGTCCTCCGTCGACCGGAATCACCGTGCCGGTGATGTAGCGCGCACGCGGCGAGGCGAGGAAGCAGACGAGGTTCGCGATGTCCTCGGGCTGGCCGTATTCGCCCACCGGGATTTCGTGCTCGGATTGCCACTGGCGGTATTCGGGCGTGTAGTTGCGCAGGATCTGCTCGCTGATGATGCGCCCCGGCGGGATGCAGTTCACTGTGATGCCGTGCTTGCCGACTTCGCGCGACAACCCCTTGGACCAGGAATGCATCGCCGCCTTGGCGCAGAAGGCGCCGTTGATGCCCTCGGGTTCGCTCTTGCCGGTGAGGTTGACGATGCGGCCCCATTTTTTCGCCATCATCTGGTCGAGCAGCTTGTGCGTGAGCTGGCGCTGGCGCGTGAAGTTGAGCGTCAGCGCCTCTTCCCACTGCTCTTCGCTGGCCTTGAGGTCGAATTTGCGCGAGCCGCCGGCGTTGTTGACGAGGATCTCGACCGAGCCGAGGCCCGCCAGCGCGGACTCCGCGATTTTCGCCGGCGCATCATCCTGCATGAAATTGCATTCGATGATGGTGAGCTTGGCGCCGATCTCGTCCTGCAGGGTCTCCAGCAGCTTGCGGCGGCGCGCGACCACCGCGAGCTTTGCGCCTTCGGCCGCGAGCGCCTTGGCGATGGCGCGGCCGATGCCGGCGCTGGCGCCGGTGACCAGGGCAGTCTTGCCCGCTATGCCGAGATCCATCGGAAGGGATATAAGAAGGGCTACTTCTGTCCCAGCACCGGCGGGTGCCAGGAAAGCGGCAGCGGGCCCGGCGCGCGCAGCACGCGCAGCATGCGCATCGCCGCTTCGCGGCCGTTGTAGTAGCGCGGCACCAGCACCGTTTCAGAGAAGCCGAGCGCGCGGTAGAAGCGCCGAGCCGCTTCGTTGTCGGCGCGCAACTCCAGGTGCACGCTTGCCATTCCCGCGACCACCGCAGACTCCAGCAGCCAATCCACCAGCCGGCGGCCGATGCCGTTGCGCCGCCGCGTCGGCTGCACGGCCAGCAGCACCAGGTGCGCGCGTTCGTCGCCGAAATCCATGACCGCGAAGCCGGAGAGCGCGGGGCGCGCCCGCGCGACGTAGGTCTGCCGTTCGGTTGCGACCAGGACCACGGATTCGCGCCTGCGCATCGCGCGCTGGATGTGAGCCGTGTCGTAGCGCCAGCCGAGGCCCGATTCGATGAAGTCGCGCGACATCTCGGCGATCGACTGCGCGTCGCCCGGCTCGGCGAGGCGGATCACGGCTGCGCTGGTCTCTTTCTTCACGCGAACGATTGTGCCATGATTAATTGTCGGTGGAACGCTATGATGCAATCGTAATCGGTGCCGGGCAGGCAGGTCCTGCGCTTGCCGCTCGCCTTGACGCCGCAGGCCTGAAGACCGCGATCATCGAGCGCAAGCTGCTCGGCGGCACCTGCGTCAACGTCGGTTGCATCCCCACGAAAACCCTGGTCGGCAGCGCGCGCGCCATCCACATGGCGCGGCGCGGCGGCGAGTACGGATTTGCCGCGGGAGAAGTCAAGGTGGACATGGCCGCGGTCAAGCGCCGCAAGGACGGCGTGGTCAAGCGCTCCACCGACGGCCTTGCCGGCTGGATCGCGGGCATGAAGAACGTGACCTTGATCCGCGCGCAGGCGCGCTTTACCGCGCCGCGCGTGCTCGATGCCGGCGGGCGCGCGCTGCAGGCGGACAGGATTTTCGTCAACGTCGGCGGGCGCGCCACGGTGCCCGATATCCCCGGCGTCAAGGACGTTCCCTACCTCACCAATACCACGATGATGGAGCTGGACCGGGTGCCGGAGCACCTGGTGATCGTCGGCGGCAGCTACATCGGCCTGGAATTCGCGCAGATGTACCGGCGCTTCGGCGCCCGGGTGACCGTGGTCGAACTCGCGCCGAAGCTCCTGCCGCGCGAGGACGAGGACGTCGCGGCCGAGATACGCGCGATCCTTGAACGCGAAGGCATCGAGATCCATACCGGCGCCCTGGAACTGAAGTTGCGCAAGAGTGGCGGGAAGATCTCGGTCGACTTTTCAGGCAAGAGCATCGAGGGCAGCCATCTCCTGCTGGCGGTCGGCCGCATCCCCAATACCGGCGACCTCGGCCTGAAGGAAGCCGGCATTGCCGCCGATGCGCGCGGTTATATCACCGTCGACGACCAGTGCCGCACCAGCGCCGAGGGCGTCTGGGCGATGGGCGACGCCAACGGCCGCGGTGCCTTCACGCATACTTCCTGGAACGACTACGAAATCGTCGCCGCCAACCTGTTCGACAACGATCCGCGAAAAATCTCGGACCGCATTCCCTGCTACGCGCTGTTCATCGATCCGCCGCTCGGCCGCGTCGGCATGAACGAGGCCGAGGCGAAAAAGAGCGGCCGCAAGCTGCTCGCCGGCAAGATGCCGATGGCCCGCGTCGGCCGCGCGCACGAGGCGGGCGAGACGCAGGGCTTCATGAAGGTCCTGGTGGACGCGGACACGAAGGAACTGCTCGGCGCGGCGCTGCTCGGCCTGAACGGCGACGAGATCGTGCACTCGCTGCTCGACGTGATGTACGCGAAAAAGCCGTACACCACGATCCAGCGGGCGGTGCACATTCATCCCACGGTCACGGAACTCATCCCGACGCTGCTTGGAAACCTAAAAATGGCGAAATGAGCCAGGGCGGAACCAAGCGCGTCAACCTCGCGTTGCAGGGCGGCGGCGCGCACGGCGCCTTCGGCTGGGGCGTGCTAGATGCGCTCGCCGAGGACGGCCGCCTGAAGATCGAGGGGCTTTCGGCGGCCAGCGCGGGCTCGGTGAACGCGGTCGTTTTCACCCAGGGCCGCATGACCGGGGGCAACGACGGCGCGCGCGCGGCGCTGGAGAAATTCTGGAAAGGAATCAGCGAGGCCGGCCAGCTGTACGCGCCCGCCGCGATGTTCCTGCAGCCGCTGGCCGGCATGTTCTCGCCGTACCAGTTCAATCCGTTCAACATGAATCCGCTGCGCGAAGTGCTGGGCAAGCACCTCGACTTGGCCGCATTGCGCGCCAGCGACCACCTGGAATTGTTCCTCTGTGCCACCAACGTGCGCAGCGGCCAGCCGCGCATCTTCCACAGGCGGGAACTGACGCTGGACATGGTGCTCGCTTCCGCCTGCGTGCCGTTCCTGTTCCAGGCGGTGCGGGTCGAAGGCGAGGACTACTGGGACGGCGGCTACATGGGCAACCCGCCGCTCTACCCGCTGATTTACAGCACGCAGAGCCGGGACATCGTCATCATCCACATCAACCCGATCGTGCGGCCGGAGCTGCCGAAGACGGCGGCCGAGATCCAGAACCGGCTGAATGAAATCACCTTCAATTCCTCGCTGATCCGGGAGTTGCGCGCGATCGCCTTCGTCACCAAGCTGATCGAGCAGAACTGGCTGAAGGAGGAATTCCACGGCAAGCTGAAGCACGTGCTGATCCATTCGATACGCGCGGACGAGGCGATGTGCGACCTGTCCGTGGCGAGCAAGCTGAACACCGACTGGGATTTCCTGTGCGAGCTGCGCGACCGCGGCCGGGCCGCGGCGATGGCCTGGCTGGCGCGCGCCTACGAGCACATCGGCGAGCGCTCGACGGTCGATGTGCGGCAAAGCTACCTGAGCGAATAGCCAAACCCGGGGCACAAGCCATGAAAAAACGACCTAATTTCCTCGTCATTCTCATCGACGACCTGCGCTACGACGAGTTCGGCGCGGGCGGCCATCCTTACATGAAGACGCCGCATATAGACCGGCTGGCGCGCGAGGGCGCGCTGTTCGAGCGCGCGTTCCACACCACCTCGATCTGCTCGCCGAATCGCGCGTCGATCATGACCGGCCAGTACGCCAGCCGCCACGGGATCATCGACAACGTGGCGCGCGGCGCGATGAGCCACCGGCTGCCGAACTATCACCTCGAGCTGCAGAAGCTCGGCTACGAGACGGCGCACATCGGCAAGTGGCACATGGGCAACGACGGCATGCCGCGGCCGGGCTACGGCTACTGGGTGAGCTACGACGGCCACGGCCGCATCGTGAATCCGCGGCTCTGCCATGACGGCAGGTATGTCGACCATACCGGCTACATCACTGACATCATGAACGACTGCGCGGTGGAGTGGCTGGAGAAGAAGCACGGGAAAGGAAATGACGCGCCCTGGTCTTTGTTCTTCGCGCACAAGGCGGTGCATCCGGATGCGGAGCAGGCCGCCGACGGCACGGTGTCCTTCGGCAAGCTGGGCGGCTACATCCCGGCCGAGCGCCACAAGGGCCTCTACAAGGACGCGATCTTCCCGAAGAAGCCGAACATGCTGAGCTACGACGAGGTGGTGAAGCAGAAGCCGGCCTGGAAGGAGACCTTCAAATTGCGCGCCGAGGAGAAGTCGCGCCAGCTGCTGGGCGCGATCCACGCCGGCACGCAGGAGGAGATCCGCCTGCGCGCGCGCATGATGGCTTCGGTGGACGAGGGCGTCGGCCAGATCCTCGAGGTCCTCGAGCGCAACGGCGAGCTGGACAATACCTGCATCATCTTCCTCGGCGACAACGGTTATTTCTTCGGCGAGCACGGCCTGGGACCGGAGAGGAGGTTCGCCTACGAGGAGGGAATCCGATCTCCTTTCCTGGTTAGGTTTCCGCCAAAAATAAAACCCGGTTCCCGCTATTCCAACCTGATCATCTGCCAGGACATCGCGCCGACGCTGATCGAACTGGCCGGCGGCAAGCCGGGGCCGCAGATCCAGGGCCGCTCGCTATTGCCTCTTTTCTCGAAGAAGCCGGCCAAGTGGCGCAAGGCGGTGCTGGCCGAATACTGGGCCGAGCAGGCGTATCCGTGGCTGATCGGCATGACCTACAAGGCCATAAGGACGGAGAGATACAAGCTGATCCACTGGGTGAATCGCGGCCGGGACGGCGAGCTGGATGAGCTTTACGACCTGGACAAGGATCCGTACGAACTGAAGAACCTGATCAAGAGTCGGGCCCACGCGACGATCCGCGAGAAGCTGCACCGTGATCTGAAAGTCCTCGTGGCGGAGGCCGTCGGGCTCTAGTGCACGCTGCGCATTTGGACTAGGATGTAAGCGCCTAGTACTGCACGGGAGGAGCAACCATGCAAGTCAAGGAGATCCTGAGAGTCAAGGGCAACCGGCTGCTGAGCATCGAGCCCGGCGGCCGTGCAGTGGATGCGGTGAAGACCATGTCCGACCAGAACCTCGGTTCGCTGGTGGTGCTGGAGCAGGGACGCATGGCGGGCATGCTGACCTTCCACGAGCTGCTCGGCGCGCTGGCCAAGCGTGGCGGCGCGCTCGGCGACGTCAAGGTCAGCGAGATCATGGTGAAGGATCCGGTCACCGCCACGCCCGAGATGGAAGTGAACGACCTGCGCCGCACGATGCTCGACACCAGCGCGCGCTACCTGCCGGTCATGCAGGACGGCAAATTGCTCGGCGTGATCTCGTTTCGCGATGTGGCCAAGGCGGTTCTTGAAGAGCAGGACTTCGAGAACAAGATGCTCAAGGGCTACATCAAAAACTGGCCAGCCTGAAGAGAAGGCATTTTCTTGCCGGCGGCGGCGCACTCGCCGCTGTCGGCGCGCTCGCGGGCTGGAAATTCTGGCCCGAGCAGGGCCTGTGGAATCCCTGCCGCGGCGGACTGACGCTCCGCATCACGCGGCACGAGCTGGTCCTGGCCGCATGGGAAGGCCTCGATCCGTCGCAAATCTGGGATTCGCACGTGCACCTCGCCGGCACCGGCGATTCGCCCAGCGGCATCACGCTCGACCCGCGCATGAACAGCATGCTGAGCCCCGCGCACTACGCGCGGCGGCTGTTTTTCCTGAACGCCGGCTGCGCGGGCGACGCCGAGGGCGGCGGCGCGGATGTCGCCTACGTGCGACGTTTGCTGAACCTGCTCGCCGCCATGCGCATGGGCTTCAAGCTGCTGCTCTACGCGTTCGACCGCAGCTATGGCGAAGACGGCAAGCCCGATCCCGGGCGCACGGAGTTCTACGTTCCCGACGCCTACGCGCGGGAGCTTGCGCACGATCACCCGCGCTATTTCGAATGGGTGGCGTCGATCCACCCTTACCGTGCCGACTGCGCCGAGGCGCTCGCGCAGGCGAAGAAGGGCGGCGCGCGCGCCGTGAAATGGCTGCCTGCGTCGATGGGCATCGATCCCGGCTCGCCGCTTTGCGACCGTTTCTACGAAGCCGCGGCGCGCCTGCAGATCCCGATCGTCTCGCATGCGGGCGAGGAACGCGCGGTCATCGGCGCCGACGTGCAGGCCTACGGCAATCCGCTGCGGCTGCGGCGCGCACTCGATGCCGGGGTGCGCGTGATCGTCGCGCACTGCGCCTCGATGGGGCAGGACGTCGACCTCGACAAGGGGTCGAACGGGCCCTACGTGGACAGTTTTTCGCTTTTCGCCAGGTTGTTTGAAATGGAAAAATACAAAAACCACCTGTTCGGCGACATTTCCGCGCTCACGCAGATCAAGCGCGCAGGCCCGTGCCTCGCCAAAGTGATCGAGCGCACCGACTGGCATCCGCGCCTGCTCAACGGCTCGGACTATCCGCTGCCGGGCATCATGCCGCTCTTCTCGGTCGAATACCTGGTGTCGCTCGGGTTGCTGCAGGAATCCATGAAGCCGCTGCTGCTGGAAATCCGCGAATACAACCCGCTGCTGTTCGATTTCGTGGTGAAGCGCCACCTGCGCTCGAACGGCAAGGCGCTGTCCAACAATATCTTCGAGACGCGGCGCTTTTTCGAGGCCGCCTAGCAGCCCCAGGCGCCGCCGCGGTATCCCCACCTGCGGGAACCGTAGCAGGGGCCGTAGCCGTAGCCGAAGCCGTAGCTGCGGTAGTACGGCCCCCAGTACATGCGGTCGCGCCAGCGCAATTCGTCGATCTGCGCGCTCTGCATGTAGTTGAGCACTTCGTCGGGCACGCCAGCGTCGTGCAAGCGCACGAAATCGGAGGCTTGCAGGATCAGGACGGTGTTGGTGCGCTGCAGTTCCGCGATGATCTCCGGCGCGCTCTTGCCTGCCTGCGCGAGCGCGACCACGTCGGCGCCCGTAAGCTGCTTGGTGCCGTCCATCGTGGCACAGCCTGCGAGCAGCAGGAACAGTGAAAAAGCCAGTGTTCTCATACCCCTATGCTAAGCTTTTCTCATGTCCGGCAATAGTTTCGGCACGCTCTACTGCGTCACGTCGTTCGGCGAATCGCACGGGCCAGCCTACGGCGGCGTGGTGGACGGCTGTCCTCCCGGCCTTGCATTGAACAATGAAGATGTCCAAAGAGAGCTCAATCGCCGCAAGCCGGGATCCTCGCGCCACGTCACGCAGCGGCGCGAGACCGACACCGTGGAAATCCTCTCCGGCATCTACGAGGGCCGGACTACCGGCACGGCGATCGGCTTCCTGATCCGCAACGAGGACCAGCGCTCCAAGGATTACACCGCCATCGCGGAAAAATTCCGGCCCGGGCACGCCGACTACACCTACTGGCAGAAGTACGGCATCCGCGATCCGCGCGGCGGCGGCCGCGCTTCGGCGCGCGAGACCGTGATCCGCGTCGCCGCCGGTGCGATCGCCAAGAAATGGCTGTACGGGCGCTACGGCGTGGTCGTGCGCGGATACCTCGCGCAGCTGGGCCCGCATCCGATCGCCTTCAAGTCCTGGGAGACGGTGGGCACGAACCCTTTTTTCGCGGCCGACGACTCGAAGATCGAGGAACTCGAGCAGTTCATGGACGACTTGCGCGAATCCGGCGACTCCTGCGGCGCGCGCGTCAACGTGATCGCGGAGAAGGTGCCGGTGGGCTGGGGAGAACCGGTCTACGGCCGGCTCGATGCCGACATTGCCTCGGCGATGATGTCGATCAACGCGGTCAAGGGCGTCGAGATCGGCGCCGGTTTCTCCTCGGTCGAGCAAAAGGGCAGCGAACACGGCGACGAGATGACGCCGCAGGGCTTCCTCTCGAACAACAACGGCGGCGTACTCGGCGGCATCTCCACCGGCCAGGACGTCAGGGTGTCGATCGCGCTCAAGCCGACTTCCAGCATTCGCCTGCCACGCCGCACTATCGACGCCCAGGGCAGGGCGGTGACGGTCGAAACTACCGGCCGCCATGATCCCTGCGTGGGCATACGCGCCACGCCGATCGCCGAGGCGATGCTCGCCTGCGTGCTGATGGACCACGCGCTGCGCCACCGGGCGCAGTGCGGCGACGTCACGCCACCGACCAAGCTTGGCTAGGAAACGCCTTAAAAATCAATTACAGTAGCGTTTCAAAACGGCCTCGCCAGAGGTAACAACATGAGCAACAAAGGGCAGCTCCTACAAGACCCGTTCCTGAACACTCTCCGCAAGGAGCATGTCCCGGTCTCGATCTACTTGGTCAACGGCATCAAGCTGCAGGGCCAGATCGAGTCGTTCGACCAGTACGTCGTCCTGCTGAAGAACTCCGTCACCCAGATGGTTTACAAGCACGCGATATCGACGGTGGTGCCGTCGCGGCCGATCAGCCTCGAACCGGGCACGGGCGAATAGCGCCAGGGGCGCTCCAGATCAGCGCTGCCGGATTTCCAGAGACGCTCGACGTAGCGCCCCGCAGGACCGGGGACGATGCGGCCGCCGTGCTCGTTTGCCTGGATCTCAATGACCCGGACTACGAGGAGAGCGCGGCGGAATGCGTGCGCCTCGCCAACAGCGCGGGCGCATTGCGCGTCAAGGTGGTCGGCGGCAGGCGCGCGCGTCCCGACCCGAAGCTGTTCGCCGGCAGCGGCAAGGTCGAGGAGGTCGGCCGCGAGGCCGATGCGCTGAACGCCGCGACGGTGATTTTCAACCACGCGCTGTCGCCCGGCCAGCAGCGGAATCTTGAAAGACAACTCGGCCGCAAGGTGCTCGACCGCACGGAGCTGATCCTGCGCATCTTCGCGCAGCGCGCGCAGACCAGCGAAGGCAAGCTGCAGGTGGAGCTGGCGCAGCTGCAGCACCTGTCGACGCGCCTGGTGCGCGGCTGGACGCACCTGGAGCGGCAGCGCGGCGGCCTCGGCAAGACCGGCGGCCCCGGCGAAAAGCAGATCGAACTGGACCGGCGCTATATCGCGAAGCGGGTCCGGGTCCTGAAGGAAAAATTGCTTGATTTGAAAAAGCAAAGGACGACCCAGCGCCACGCGCGCGCGCGGCGCGACGTGTTCTCGGTCACGCTGGTGGGCTACACCAACGCGGGCAAGAGCACGCTGTTCAACGCGATGGTCCGTCCAGATGCGCACGCGAAGGCCTACGCGGCCGACCGCCTGTTCGCCACGCTGGACACCACGACGCGGAAAATCTGGATCGAGGCCGCCGGCCCCGGCGGGCGCGGGCTGCAGGTGGTGATCTCCGACACCGTGGGCTTCATCCGCGACCTGCCGCACGACCTGGTGGCGGCGTTCCGCGCCACGCTGGAGGAGACGGTGCGCGCCGACCTGCTGCTGCACGTGGTCGACAGCGCCTCGCCCGGCCGCGCGCGCGAGGCCGAGGACGTCAACAAGGTGCTGGCCGAGATCGGCGCCGACGCGATCCCGCAGCTCGCGGTCTGGAACAAGACCGATATCTCGCGGCTCGAACCGGCAGTGGAACGCGATGAATATGGTAGGATTTGCCGCGTACTTGTGAGCGCGCGTACAGGCGCTGGACTCGCAGGGCTGCGCGGCGCAATCGCCGAGGTAGCGGGGCCGCAACAGCAGCACGCGGGTTCTCCGGGCCTTCTTTCAAACTATTCTCCAGAACCGAGTTTGTAATGTCGCTGAACGACCCGAACTGGGGCCGCGGGGGCGGAAATCGCGGCCCGGGCGGCGGAAACCAGGGACCGCCCGACCTGGACGAGCTCTGGCGCAATTTCAACCGCAAGCTCGGCGACCTGTTCGGACGCCGGCGCCCCGGTTCGGAACCGCCTTCGCCGCCGCCCTTCAACATGCGCCTCGGCGGCGGAGCCGGTGCGGTTGCGGGCATCCTGCTCGCGGTGTGGCTGGCGAGCGGCTTCTACATCGTGGTGGAAGGCACGCGCGGCATTGTGCTCACCTTCGGCAAGTTCTCCGAGGAAACCAGCCCGGGTTTGCGCTGGCGCATGCCCTGGCCGATACAGGCGAGCGAGATCGTCAACATTTCCCAGGTGCGAACCCTCGAGATCGGCTACCGCAACAGCGTCAAGACCAAGGTGCTCAAGGAGGCGCTGATGCTGACCGACGACGAGAACATCGTCGACCTGCAATTCGCCGTGCAGTACCTGGTGAAGGACGCGCGGGATTACCTCTTCAACGTGCGGCGCGCGGATGACACCGTAATGCAGGTCGCCGAGGCCGCGATGCGCGAGGTCATCGGCAAGAGCAAGATGGACGCGATCCTGTACGAGTCGCGCGAGGCGATCGCAATCAGCGCGCGCAAGCTGATGCAGGAGATCCTCGACCGCTACAAGGTCGGCATCGAGGTGAGCACCGTGACGATCCAGAATGCGCAGCCGCCCGAGCAGGTGCAGGCGGCGTTCGACGACGCGGTCAAGGCGGGCCAGGACCGCGAGCGACAGAAGAACGAGGGCCAGGCCTACGCCAACGACGTGATCCCGAAGGCGGCCGGCGCGGCCTCGCGGCTGATGCAGGAAGCCGAGGGCTACAAGCAGCGCGTGATCGCCACCGCCGAGGGCGACGCGTCGCGCTTCAAGCAGGTGCTCGCGGAATATTCCAAGGCGCCGGGCGTGACGCGCGAGCGCATCTACCTCGACACCATGCAGCAGATCTACACCTCGACCTCGAAAGTCATGATGGAGTACAAGGGCAGCGGCAACCTGCTCTACCTCCCGCTCGACAAGCTGCTGCAGCAGGCAGGGGCCGCCGCCGCGGACCCGGCGGCGCAGGCGCGCACGCCGGGCGCACCCGACCCGGCGCCGGCGCCCGACGCGACGCCGCGCTCGCGCGAAGCGCTGCGCGACCGCAGCAGGGGGGAACGTCCATGAAAGCGCTCGGACCCGCGCTCGCCGCGGCCGTCGTGATCCTGGTGCTCGCCGCTTCGACCCTGTTCACGGTCGACCAGCGCCAGAATGCGATCGTGTTCCAGCTCGGCGAGGTGAAGGAGGTGATCACCAAGCCCGGCCTGCATTTCAAATGGCCGCTGATTCAGAACGTGCGCAACTTCGACATCCGCCTGCTCACGTTCGACGATGCCGAGCCCTTGCGCTTCATCACCTCGGAGAAGAAGCCCGTGCTGGTGGACTCGTTCGTCATGTGGCGCATCGTCGACGTGAAGCAGTATTACGTATCGGTGCAGGGCGATGAACAGCGCGCCGCAACCCGAATCAAGCAGACCATTTCCGACGGCCTGCAGGCCGAATTCGGCAAGCGCACGGTGCACGACGTCGTTTCCGGCGAGCGCGACCACATCATGGACCTGATGCGGGAAAAGGCCGATGTCGATCTGCGACGCATCGGCGTGGAGATCATCGACGTGCGCCTGAAGCGCGTCGACCTGCCGCAGGAAGTGAGCGAATCGGTCTACGGCCGCATGCAGGCCGAGCGCAAGCGCGTAGCCAACGAGCTGCGCTCGACGGGTTCGGCTGAAGCCGAACGCATCCGCGCGGATGCCGAGCGGCAACGCGAAGTGATCCTCGCCGAGGCCTACCGCGACGCGCAGAAGATCAAGGGCGAGGGCGACGCCAGAGGCGCCGCCATCTACGCGCAGGCGTTCTCGCAGGACCCCGAGTTCTACTCGTTTTACCGCTCGATGGAGGCCTACAAGCAGAGCTTCCGCAGCAAGTCCGACCTGATGCTGCTCGAGCCGAACTCGGACTTCTTCAAGTACCTCAAGGATGCCTCTGGCAAGTCCAGCGGCAGGAAATGATGGGCGATGGGCACCACGCTGCTGATGGCCTTCGCCCTGATGCTGGTGATCGAGGGGCTGTTCCCGTTCCTTGCGCCTAGCGCCTGGCGCGAGACCTTTCGCCGCCTGATGCAGCTGACCGACGGGCAGATCCGCTTCTTCGGCTTGACTTCGATGCTCGCCGGTCTGATTCTCCTTTTCCTGTCCCGGACGAGCTAGGAATTCCCGTGCGCTGGCTGCTGCCCGAACACATCGACGACATCCTGCCGGACGAGGCGATGCGCATCGAAGCGCTGCGCCGGCGCATCCTCGACCTGTTTTTCGCCAACCGGTACGAACTGGTGATGCCGCCGCTGGTCGAGTTCACCGACTCGCTGCTGACCGGCACCGGGCACGACCTGGACCTGCGCACCTTCAAGCTGGTCGACCAGCTGTCCGGCAAAATGATGGGCGTGCGCGCCGACATCACGCCGCAGGTGGCGCGCATCGACGCGCACCTGCTCAACCGCAAGGGCGTGACGCGCCTGTGCTATTGCGGCAGCGTGCTGCACGCGCGGCCGGCGACGCCCGCCGCCTCGCGCGAGCCGATCCAGCTCGGCGCGGAAATGTTCGGCCAGGGCGGCGTCGCGGGCGACCTGGAGATCCAGTCGCTGCTGTGCCGCGCGCTGGCCATTGCCGGTGCGAAACGCGCGCGCATGGACGTCGGCCACGTCGCCGTGTTCCGGTCCCTGGTGCAGGCGGCGGGGATCGGCGGCGATCTCGAGGCCGGGTTGTTCGAGGCGCTGCAGAAGAAGGACACGCCGTCGCTCAAGGCGCTCACGCGCAAGCTGGATGCGAGAACGCGCAATGCGCTGCTGCTGCTGCCCGAACTTTACGGCGGGCGCGAGGTGCTGGCGCTCGCAGCCAGGAAGCTGCCGGAGCTGCCCTCGCTCAAGGGCGCGCTCAAGACCCTGACCGCATTGGCCGATGCCTGCCCGGTGCCGCTCGGTTTCGACCTCGCCGAATTGCGCGGCTACCACTACCATTCCGGCGTCGTGTTCGACGCCTACTGCGACGGCGTGGCAGGGCCGGTGGCACGCGGCGGGCGCTACGACGAAGTCGGCAAGGCCTTCGGCCGGCCGCGGCCTGCGACGGGGTTCTCCATTGATTTGAGAAGTATTTCCAGTTTGAAAAGCATTTCCAGAAAGAAATCCCGCAAGTGAGTCGCAAGGCGAGAAACGTCGTCGTCATCGGGACCCAGTGGGGCGACGAGGGCAAGGGCAAGATCGTCGACTGGCTCACCGACCGCGCGCAGGGCGTGGTGCGCTTCCAGGGCGGCCACAATGCCGGCCACACGCTGGTGATCGGATCGAAGAAGACCGTGCTGCACCTGATTCCGTCCGGCATCCTGCGCAGCGAGGTCGACTGCTTCATCGGCAACGGCGTGGTGCTCTCGCCGCAGGCGCTGCTCGCCGAGATCGACGAACTCGAAGCCGCGGGCGTGAAGAGTGTCGTGGCGCGCCTGTGCATTTCGGAAGCCTGCCCGCTGATCCTCGACTACCACGTCGCGCTCGACCGGGCGCGCGAGAAGGCGAAGAAGATCGGCACTACCGGGCGCGGCATCGGCCCGGCCTACGAGGACAAGGTGGCGCGCCGCGCACTTCGCCTGCAGGACCTGCTCAACCCGGAGCGCTTCTCGAAGAAGCTCGAAGAGCTCTTGGAATTCCACAACTTTGTTCTTGAAAAATTTTATGAATCGAAACCGATAGATTTCAAAAAAACGCTTGATGAAACCCTGGCGCTGGCGCCGCGGCTGGTGCCGCTGGTCGCCGACGTGCCGCGCGCGCTCTACCACGCCAACAAGGCCGGCAAGGATCTGCTGTTCGAGGGCGCGCAAGGCGCGCTGCTCGACATCGACCACGGCACCTATCCCTACGTGACTTCGTCCAACTGCGTGGCGGGCGCCGCGGCGGCCGGCGCGGGCATCGGACCCATGCACCTGCACTACGTGCTGGGCATCACCAAGGCCTACAGCACACGCGTCGGCGAAGGCCCGTTCCCGACCGAACTCAGCGACGATGTGGGCGAACGCCTGCGCCAGCGCGGCAAGGAGTTCGGCGCCACCACGGGGCGGCCCCGCCGCACCGGCTGGTTCGACGCTGCCGCGCTCAAGCGCTCGATCCAGATCAACGGCGTCTCGGGCCTCTGCATCACCAAGCTCGACGTGCTGGACGGCGCCGAGACGCTGAAGATCTGCGTCGGCTATGACATGGACGGAAAGCTGAGCGACATCCTGCCGGTCGGCGCCGAGGAGCTGGAGCGCTGCGTGCCGGTGTACGAGGAAATGCCCGGCTGGCAGGAGAGCACCGTGGGCGTCAAGGCGCACGACAAGCTGCCCAGGGCGGCGCGCGACTACCTCGCCCGCGTCGAGAAGCTCTGCGGCGTACCGATCGACCTGATTTCCACCGGCCCGGAGCGCGACGAGACCATCGTCCTGCGGCACCCGTTCGACGCCTGAGCTTCGCTAGTTAGCCCGCAAGATCCATTTCTTGATGGCGTCGACGGTTTCGCGCTCGATGCCGTTGTAGCCGTGGTGCGCGAACGCCTCGCAAACGTCGCCCACCGAAATTCCGCCTTCCATCGCGATGAAGTCGGTACCGAATTTCGTGTGCGAGTGTTCCGCGGAACTGAACGGCGTCGCCCGGCAACGGTCGTCCCTGTGATGGACGATCAGGTGGCGGTTCCTGAACTTGCGCGCGTCGAAGTCGTAAATTTGCCGCAGCGAAGAGCTGTGGATTTCTCCCTCGATCCGGTCCGACAGGTAGCCTGCCAGCGCCATCGTCGCGCCCGTGCCGTTGCTGGTCCCCATCAGGTATACGCGCGCATTCGGAAACCGTCTCCTGATGTCGTCCAGCAGGGCCTGGATCCGCTCCTCGCTCTGGGTGGTATTCGTCGTCACGGTCGCGAAGTCGTCGTCGACCATCCACTTCCTCGATCGGACCAGGAAATTGCCCCTGTATCCGTAGACGAGCACGCCATTCTCGAAATGCGGATCGACGACGCCCGTGCCGCCCGGGAAAAGGATGACGACGAATTTGGGAGGCGGATCGTTGCGGTTTAGGATGTAGGGAACCGATTCGCCGTCCGGGTAGCGGGCGGTCGTGATCAGCTCTTCCGCCGCGAGACAGATCTGCGCCGACAGGATCAGGACCGCCGCCAGCCCCGCTTTAACTTGCATGCGCGGCATGCTAATCCTTCAGGTCGATGCGCGTCACGTCGCCCGACAGCGTCGCATCGCCGATCGAGACGAAGAGGTGCCGGTCGGTAACCGATATTTCCAGCTTCATGCGGCGCTCGAGCCTGCGCACGAAACCGTCGATCAGCGCGCGGTCGAAGGCATACAGCTCGAGCACTTCGACGCGGTGGATCTTCTCCCCGGCGAGCAGCCTGCGGATTTGTTCGGGCGGCCGGTGCGTGTAGAGCGCGACGCGCGCCGCCGCCTTGCCGGCCTTGTGCAGGCGCGCAGCGTCGGGCGCGCCGATGTCGATCCAGGAACGCAGGGCGCCCGTCAGGTCGCGCACCGACAGCGCTGGCTCGGCCGCTTCCGACAGCCCGCGCGAGAACGCGATGCCTTCGGCGTACTCGAGGCAGTAAGCGAGCACGCGCGTAGCCAGGTATTCCGCCGATTCCGACGGGTGGCGCGCCGCCTTGAACTCGAACGACGCGTAGACGCCGCGGTCGACGTCGGAGAGCTGGATCGAGAAGTTGTAGATCGTCGCAGTCAGTGCCACGGGGATGCGACGTCCAAAAGGGCTAAAATACTGGTGCCGAGGAAGGGACTCGAACCCCCACAGTGTTGCCACCGCTAGGACCTGAACCTAGTGCGTCTACCAATTCCGCCACCTCGGCAAGGGGGCGAATTCTAGTGTCAGAGCATCCGAGTGTCAAAGAAAAAACAACCCAAATTTCCGCATTCCACGCCCCGGCTTGCCGTTGCAGCCGGACGCATCGAAGGCCATCCGGACGGACACGGTTTCCTCGTCCCTGACGACGGCAGTCCTTACATCTATCTAGCCGCGGCGGAAATGCGCCAGGTGCTGCGCGGCGACCGCGCCGAGGTGCGCATCGTCGGCACCGATCTGCGCGGCCGTCCCGCGGGCGAGATCGTCAAAGTGCTGGAGCGCGCCAACCGCCGCATCGTCGGGCGGCTGCGCAAAGAGCATGGCGTGCTGTTCCTCGTGCCCGAGGACCGGCGCATACCGGTGGATATCCTGATTGCGCCCGAGCAGACGGGCAATGCGAAGCCAGGCGAGGTGGCGAGCGTCGAACTGGTCGCGCAGCCCTCCAAGAACGCGCAGCCGGTCGGCCGTGTCATCGAGGTCCTCGGCAACTACGCCGATCCCGGCATGGAGATCGAGATCGCGCTGCGCAAGTTCGACCTGCCGCACGAATTCTCCAAAAAAGCGCTCGCGCTGGCGGCCGCCATGCCCGACGAGGTCAGGCCCGGGGACATCGGCAAGGATCGGCGCGACCTGCGCAGGCTGCCGTTCGTCACCATCGATGGTGAAACGGCGAAGGATTTCGACGACGCGGTGCACGCGGAGCGCGAGGGCAAGGGTTTCCGGCTGCGCGTAGCGATCGCCGACGTGAGCCACTACGTGCGCCACGGCGACGCCCTCGACGCCGATGCGCGCGAGCGCGGCACCTCGGTCTACTTTCCGCGGCGCGTAATCCCGATGCTGCCGGAGAAAATCTCCAATGGCCTGTGTTCGCTCAACCCGGACGTCGACCGCCTGGCGATGGTCTGCGACATGGCGATCACGCCAGCCGGCAAGGTCGCGCGCTACGAGTTCTACGCGGCGGTGTTCCGCTCGCACGCGCGCCTGACCTACACGGCTGTATGGGAAATGCTTTCGAAAGGGAAGGCGAACCAGGAGTTGAAGACCCTGTTCGAGGTCTACCAGGCCTTGTCGCAGGAGCGGAACCGCCGCGGCGCCATCGACTTCGAATCGGTCGAGACGAAGATGGAGTTCGACGCGCGCGGCAAGATCCTGCGCATCGTGCCCGAGCCGCGCAACGAGGCGCACCGGCTGATCGAAGAATGCATGCTCGCGGCGAACGTCAGCGCCGGCAATTTCCTGGCCGCGCGCGGCCATCCGGTGCTGTATCGCGTGCACGACGTGCCGACACCGGAGAAAGTCAAGGCGCTGCGCGATTTCCTCGCCGAACTGGGCCTGACGCTGCCCGGCGGGGACAAGCCCAAGCCGAAGGACTACGCGCAGCTGCTGGCCAAGATCCGCCAGCGGCCGGATTTCGCTTTGCTGCAGACGATCCTGCTGCGCTCGCTGAAGCAAGCGGTGTATACGCCGGAAAACCTCGGTCACTTCGGCCTCGCGTTCGAAGCCTACGTGCATTTCACCTCGCCGATCCGCCGCTACCCCGACTTGCTGGTGCACCGGGCCATCAAGGCCGCGCTTTCCAATCAAAAGTATTCCGGCATCGACTGGCAGGAAATCGGCCGCCACTGCTCGGAGACCGAGCGGCGCGCGGACGACGCCAGCCGGGACGTCGAGAGCTGGTTGAAGTGCTTCTACATGCAGGACCACGTGGGCGAAGCGTTCGAGGGCAGCATCACCGGAGTTACCGCCTTCGGCCTGTTCGTGATGCTGGACAACTATTACGTCGACGGCCTGGTGCACATCTCCGAACTCGGGCGCGACTACTACCGTTACGAAGCGAACCGCCACATGCTCCTCGGCGAGCGTACCGGCAGGCGCTATCGGCTCGCCGACCGCATCAAGGTGAAGCTGGTGCGCGTGGACCTGGAGACGCGCAAGATCGACCTGGTGCCCGTGGAAGACCAGGAAGGCGCGAAGGGCGCCTCAGGACGGGCGGCGGGGCGGCGATGAGCGGCCCGGAACGCGTCATTTTCGGCTTCCACACCGTGCTCGCGCGCCTGCGCGCCGACCCGAAATCGGTGCTCGAGGTATTCCTCGACGAATCGCGCAAGGACGCGCGCGCCAAGGATTTCGCCGCCACGGTGGAGAGCGCTGGCGCCCGGCTGATGCGAGTGTCCTCGAGTCGCCTCGAGGGCATGGCGGGCGGGGGGCGGCACCAGGGCGTGGTCGCCCGCGTCGCCGCCAATACGCAGAAGCAGACGCTGGAAGAACTGCTCGAAAGCCTCCAGGTCCCGCCGCTTTTGCTGGTGCTGGACGGCATCACCGACCCGCACAACCTGGGCGCCTGCCTGCGGGTAGCCAACGCAGCCGGCGCTCATGCCGTGATTGCGCCCAAGGACCACGCCGCCGGCATCAATGCCACCGTTTCGAAGGTCGCCAGCGGCGCCGCCGAGATCACGCCTTACTTCATGGTCACGAACCTCGCGCGCACGCTCGCGGACCTGAAAGACCGGAATATTTGGGTGGTTGGCACTGATGCTTCAGCTTCTCAGGATATTTTTTCGGTAAAAGATCTGCCCAGATCCATCGCCTGGGTTTTGGGCGCAGAGGGCGCCGGCATGCGCCGCCTGACGCGCGAATCCTGCGACCTGCTGGTGAAGATTCCGATGGGCGGCGCGGTGGAGAGCCTGAACGCCTCGGTGGCGGCGGGCATCTGCCTGTTCGAATCCGTGCGGCGCAGAATCTTGTCAAACCGGTAAAGGAGCAGTCCATGGCAGATACGGTGCTCGTCTCGGGCGGCAGCGGCTACATCGCCGGATTTCTGATTCGCCAGCTGGTGGCCGAGGGCTGGATGGTGCACACCACCATCCGTGACCTCGCCAGGGAACAGGCGGTCAGGAAACTGCTTGCGGTCGACAATTCTCGGTTGAAATTCTTCGCCGCCAATCTCACCGATGACGCCGGCTGGGCCGGCGCCATGGACGGCTGCGGCCACGTGGCGCACGTGGCCTCGCCGTTGCCGATGGGCGCAATCAAGGATGCCAATGACGTCATCGGTCCTGCCCGCGACGGCGCGCTGCGGGCATTGCGCATGGCGAAAGCGGCGGGCGTGAAACGCTTCGTGATGACCTCCTCGGTCGCAGCAATTTGCTACGGCCGCGGCAGGGGCGTGCACAACTTCACCGAAGCCGACTGGACGCCGCCGGATTTCCCGGGCGCGCAGCCCTACGTCCGCTCGAAGGCGATCTCCGAGCGCGCCGCGCGCGACTGGGTGGCGAAGGAGGGCGGCGGCATCGAGTATTGCAGCATCAATCCGTCGGTGGTCCTCGGACCGGTATGGAGCGGGGACTACTCGCCGTCGGTCATGGTCGTGAAGAGGCTGCTCGATGGCTCGCTGCGCGCCTGCCCGGACATCGGTTTCGGCATCGTCGACGTGCGCGACGTCGCCGACCTGCACGTGCGCGCGCTCAAAGCGCCCAACATGGCGGGTGAGCGCTTCATCGCGTCGGGTCCGTTCCTGAAGATCCGGCAGGTTGCGGACATCCTGAGGGCGCGCCTGGGCGGGGAGGCGCACAAGGTGACGACGCGCTCGGTGCCTGATTTCATGGTGCGCTTCGCAGCCCTGTTCGATCCCCTGGCGAAAATGGTGGCCGGCGAGCTGGGTTCAGTGCGCAACGTGGAGGCTGCCCACGCCAAGGCAGTGCTTGGCTGGGTCCCGCGGCCGGCGGAGCAGAGCATCGTCGATGCCGCGCGCAGCCTGCTCGATCTGGGGATCGTGCAGCCCTGATCCGGCGGCTCCTCCAAGGCTTGCTTAAGTCTTGGAATTTGCTGTAGAATTCGCGCCCTTCCTTGCTATACCACTACGCATGGTGGATAGCTTACCCATAAGGAGAATCACCGAATGCGGCATTACGAAATTTGTTTCATCGTCCATCCGGACCAGAGCGAGCAGGTGCCCGCGATGGTCGAGCGCTACAAGGGCATCGTTGCCGCGCGCAACGGCACCGTGCACCGCCTGGAAGACTGGGGCCGGCGCCAGCTGGCGTTCCCGCTCGCCAAGGTGCACAAGGCGCATTACGTGCTCATGAACATCGAGTGCGACAACGAGACCATTACCGAGCTCGAGCACTCGTTCCGCTTCAACGACGCGGTGCTGCGCCACCTGACCATCAAGATGGCCAAGGCCTTCGTGGATCCCTCCCCGATGATGAAGGAGGAGAAGTCCCGCTCGATGATGGGCGAGAAGGCTGGCGAAGCGAAACCCGCCGACGCGCCGGTTGCGGCGCCTGCGGCCGCTCCCGCCGCCGCTTGAGCGGTCCGGCGAACAGGGTAGAGATTTCAGGCGTGGTCACCGAATTGAAGGCGCTGCGGCATACGCCGGCCGGGATTCCGGTCGTCGAGTTCCGCCTGCGCCACGAATCGGAGCGCGCCGAGGCCGGCGCGAAGCGCAAGGTGAACGCCGAGATCGAGGCGGTCGCCTTCGAAGCGCAGGCCAGGCTGCTTGCCGCCGGCACGCTGGGACGGCAACTGAAGGCCGAAGGATTTCTGTGTGCAAAGAGCCGGCAGTCGAAGAAGCCGGTGCTGCACGTGACGAACATCGAATTCATGGAAGGGAATTGACATGCCTCCACCGAGACGCGGCAAAGGTAAGGGAAAGTTCAAGGGCAAGGACAAGAAGGACCGCGGGCAGCGCGCGCTGTTCCGGCGCCGCAAGTTCTGCCGCTTCACCGCCGAGAAGATCGAATGGGTCGACTACAAGGCCATCGACATCCTCAAGGACTTCATCAACGAGAACGGCCGCATCATCCCGGCCCGCATCACCGGCACGTCGGCCGGCTACCAGCGCCAGCTGTCGGTCGCGGTCAAGCGCGCCCGCTTCCTCGCGCTGATGCCGTACACCGACCTGCACTGAGACAGGAGCCGCCATGCAAGTCATATTGATGGAGAAGCTGGTCAACCTCGGCAACCTCGGCGACGTGGTGAAGGTCAAGGACGGCTATGCGCGCAACTACCTGATCCCGCAGGGCAAGGCGAAGCGCGCCACCGACGAGAACCTGAAGGCCTTCGAGGCGCGCCGCGCCGAGCTGGAGAAGGCGCAGGCGGCCGAGCTCGCGAAGGCGCAGGAACGCGGCGCCAAGCTGGACGGCCAGACGCTGAAGATCACGCAGAAGGCGGGCGTGGACGGTCGCCTGTTCGGCTCGGTCACCAACTATGACATCGTCGACGCGCTCAAGGCGCAGGGCCACGAGGTCGAGCGTTCGCAGATCAGGATGCCAACCGGCGCGTTGAAGCAGGTCGGCGAGTACCCGATCCAGATCGCGCTGCACACGGATGTGGTTGCCACGATTACGGTATCGGTGATCGGCGAGGCCTGATTTTTCTCGCTGAGTTTTTCGTGCAAAAGGGGCTGGCGACAGCCCCTTTTCTTTTCTAGAATGGGTTGACTCCCATGGCCCAGCCCCAAGCGCGCCGCAGCGAGACGGCGGATCCCCAACTGCTTGCGCTGAAGGTCCCGCCGCACTCGGTCGAGGCCGAGCAGTCGCTGCTGGGGGGGCTGCTGCTCGACAACCACGCCTTCGACAAGATCGCCGACCTGGTCTCCGCGGACGACTTCTACCGCGACGACCACCGCCGCCTGTTCCGGCACATCTCGAAGCTGATCGAGCAGGCCAAGCCGGCCGATGTGGTTACCGTCGCCGAGTCGGTCGAGGCCAGCGAGGACAAGGACCGCACCGGCGGGCCTGCCTACCTTGGTTCGCTGGCCCAGAACACGCCGAGCGCCCTCAACATCCGGCGCTACGCCGAGCTGGTGCGCGAGCGTTCGGTGCAGCGGCGCCTTGCGCAGGTCGCCACCGAGATCGCCGAGAGCGCGCTCGGCCCCTCGGGCAAGGACGTCGGCCAGCTGCTCGACGAAGCGGAGACGCGGATTCTGGAAGTCGGCGAGAAAGGCCAGCGCGGCACGCAGGGCTTCGAGCAGATCCAGCCGGTGCTCGCGCGCGTGTTCGAGCGCATCGACCACCTGTTCCGCCAGGAGAACAAGTCCGACGTGACCGGCGTGCCGACCGGTTTCATCGACCTGGACGAGAAGACTGCCGGCCTGCAGCCGGGCGAACTGATCATCGTCGCCGGCCGTCCCTCGATGGGCAAGACCGCGCTCGCGCTCAACTTCGCCGAGCACGTGGCGGTGAAGAACGGCATTCCGGTCGCCATCTTCAGCATGGAAATGGGCAGCTCGCAGCTGGCGATGCGCCTGCTGGGATCGATCGCGCGGGTGGACCAGCACAAGATGCGCACTGGCCGCCTGAACGACGAGGAGTGGAGCCGGCTGTCGTCGGCCATGGGCGACCTGCACAACGCGCCGATCTACATCGACGAAACCGGTGCGCTGAATTCACTCGAACTGCGCTCGCGCGCGCGCCGCATGCACCGCCAGTCCGGCAAGCTCGGCCTGGTGGTGGTCGACTACCTGCAGCTGATGTCGGCCGCGAACCAGAAGAACCAGGGCGAGAACCGCGCGACCGAGATTTCCGAGATCTCGCGCTCGCTGAAGGCGCTGGCCAAGGAGCTCAGCTGCCCGGTCATCGCGCTGTCCCAGCTCAACCGGGCGCTCGAGACGCGCAACGACAAGCGGCCGATGATGTCGGACCTGCGTGAATCGGGCGCGATCGAGCAGGACGCCGACCTGATTCTGTTCATCTACCGCGACGAGGTCTATTTTCCCGAGAAGATGGAGTCCCGCGGCGTCGCCGAGATCATCATCGGCAAGCAGCGCAACGGCCCGATCGGCAAGGTCGACCTGACCTTCCTCGGCGAGCATACTCGCTTCGAAAACCGCGCCCGAGAGTACCGCTAGCCGGGCCCGCAGACAGGGGAGTCGCCATGGCCGAGCCGCTGATCCCGCAAAAAGCACCCTACGCGGTGGAACTCGCGCCGGGGGATTACTGGTGGTGCGCCTGCGGGCAATCGAAGAGCCAGCCGTTCTGCGATGGTTCGCACAAGGCCACCGAATTCACGCCGGTGAAGTTCAGCGTGGCCGAGGCGCAGAAGGTCTGGCTGTGCGGCTGCAAGCGCAGCGCGGGCATGCCGTTCTGCGACGGCTCGCACAAGAAGTTGTAGAAATTACCTTTTGGTCGCGGTCCAGCGGCCTTCGGTGCCGTTGTCGCCCTTCCAGCTGCCTTCCATGCGGCTGCCGATCACGCGGCCGATGAAGTTGCGCAGCACGCCGTTGTTGTCCACCCAGGCGAAGCTGATGCTGAAGCCGTGCAGGCGCGCGTCGCGCAGGCCGCCCTGCGTGTGGCCGAGTCCGATCGCGCCTTCGATTTTCTGGAAGCGCTGGTCGAACACGAGTTCGTTTTTCTCGCTGCCGGTCTCGAGCGCCCAGCCGCCATTGACATTCGCCGGCACGACCCAGAAGTAGGCCCGGCGCCCGTTCATGCTGGAGATCTCGTCCGGTTCCCAGTCTTCCATGGTGAAGGAATGCGACACCACGCGGGTGCCCGGCTTCATCGCCAGCAGCGTCGGCCGCAGCTTCATGTTCAACCCCGGCAGCAGGTACATCGTGACCACGGTGGCCTGGCTGAAATCAGTGGCGAAGATGTCGCCCTGCTGGATGCGCGCCTTGTCGGCGACGCCCGCCGCGACGACGTTGCCCTGCGCGTACTTCGCCATCTCCGGGTTGTACTCGATGCCGACGGCGCGCGCGCCGAGCTTCGCAGCGGCGATGGCGATTTTGCCGTTGCCGGCACCGAGGTCGTACACCAGGTCGTCCTTGGTGACCTGCGCCATGCGCAGCATGCGGTCGACGACCTCGTCCGGCGTCGGCACCCAGATCACGTCCTTGCCGGCCTGGCCGATCTGCGGCTCGTATGTTTTCTGCTGTTGCTGCGCGGCGGCGGGCAGCGGGTGCAACAGAAATGCGGAGGCCGCGGCAAGCAGCGTCAGGGCGATTCTGTTCAGGCGCACGATCGCGGCTCCCAAGCGGGAAGTCGGCAAAAAAGATTGGCAGAAATCAGAGCGATTCCGCGGCGTGATCCGCGAGGCGGGAGCGTTCGCCGCGCGCAAGCGTTACGTGGCCGGCATGCGCCCAGCCCTTCATGCGGTCGACGACGAAACTCAGGCCCGAACTGCCCTCGGTGAGGTAAGGCGTGTCGATCTGCGCGATGTTGCCGAGGCACACCACCTTGGTGCCGGGCCCGGCGCGCGTCACCAGCGTCTTCATCTGCTTCGGCGTCAGGTTCTGCGCCTCGTCGATGATCAGCCACTTGTTGACGAAGGTGCGGCCGCGCATGAAGTTGAGCGACTTGATCTTGATGCGCGAGCGCACCAGGTCGCGCGTCGCGGCGCGGCCCCATTCGCCGCCCGACTCGTCCGAGGCGTTAAGCACGTCGAGGTTGTCCTCGAGCGCGCCCATCCACGGCTGCATTTTCTCTTCCTCGGTGCCCGGCAGGAAACCGATGTCCTCGCCAATCGGCACCGTGACGCGCGTCATGATGATCTCCGAGTAGCGCTTCTCGTCCAGCACCTGGGTGAGCCCCGCGGCGATGGTCAGCAGCGTCTTGCCGGTGCCGGCCTGGCCGAGCAGGGTGACGAAGTCGATCGCCGGGTTCATCAGCAGGTTGAGCGCGAAATTCTGCTCGCGGTTGCGCGCGTTGATGCCCCAGACCTGGTTCTTGGTGTGCGTGTAGTCGCGCAGCGTCTCGAGCACGGCGACGCGCCCGGCTTTCTCCTTCACCAGCGCGTGGATCGGCCGCTCGCCGGTCTCGTCCCAGACGAATTCATTCAGCTGCAGCTGCGGCACCAGCGGCCCGCGCACGCGGTAGTAGTTGTGGCCGTCCTTCTTCCAGGACTCGAGGTCCTTGCCGTGGCTCTCCCAGAAGCCGGCTGCGAGCTTGCGTACGCCGGTGTAGAGGAGGTCGGAGTCCTCGAGCACCTTGTCGTTGTAGTAGTCCTCGGCGGCGAGCCCGAGCGCGCGCGCCTTGATGCGCATGTTGATGTCCTTGGACACCAGCACCACGCCGCGCTGAGGGTCGAGCTTGTGCAGGTGGCGCACCACCGACAGGATCTGGTTGTCGGTCTTGCCGGCCGGCAGCGTCGCCGGCAGGTCGCCGTTGATCGCCTCGGTCTGCAGGAACAGGCGCCCGCCGGCCGACGGGCCGGCCTGGCCGGTGGAATTCGGCGTGCGGATCGGCATGCCGTTGGCGATGTCGCCCCTCGTACCCGAAACGATCTCGTCTAGGAAGCGGCTCGCCTGGCGCGCGTTGCGCGCGACGTCGGAGAGGCCCTTCTTGTTGCTGTCCAGCTCCTCCAGCGTGCCCATCGGCAGGTAGAGGTCGTGCTCTTCGAAGCGGAACAGGCTGGCCGGGTCGTGCATCAGCACGTTGGTATCGAGCACGAACAGCTTCTTGACCTTGGCTTTGCGGGGGCTGCCGGGCTTCTTCGGCATTGCGTCTGCGGTGGAGGAATCGCCTGCTACTTCAGCTTGCTCGACATCATAGGGTTTTAACAAAGTTCAATACCTCCTCTGCGTGGCCGGGCACCTTCACACCGCGCCATTCGCGAGCCAGCACCCCGTCGCCGTCGATGACGAAGGTGCTGCGCTCGATGCCGCGGACCTTTTTGCCGTACATGTTCTTCATCTTGATGACGCCGAACTGCGCGCACAGCTTCTCGTCGGCGTCCGACAGCAGCTCGAAGGGGAATTTCATCTTCGCCTTGAAGCCCTCGTGCGACTTGAGCGAATCGCGCGACACGCCGGCCACTTCGGCGCCCGCCTTGCGGAAGGCCGCGTAGCGGTCGCGGAAATCCGCGCCCTCGACCGTGCAGCCGGGGGTGTTGTCCTTGGGGTAGAAGTAGAGGACGAGCTTCTTGCCGCGGTGTTCCGAGAGCCGGAACGTGCCGGACGTGCCGCCGCCGGTCGAAGGAAGACTGAAGTCCCTGACGGCTTTACCTAGCAAATGATCTTAGGTATGCAATGCAACGCCTTCATTGAACACGTTTTATATGACGTGTGCAAGTCTGGCGCAGAGGCCTGAAATCAAAGCTCTTTTTCCAGCGTGAACATTTCCTGCGGACCGCTCAGGCCGCGCAAGTCGAAGTGCCCGATCGAGCGCAGGGGGCGCTGGATATGGCCCGCGAACTCCTTCGACAAAAGCAGCGGCACGCCGGCCTCCTTGGTCATCGACTGCAGGCGCGCGGTCTTGTTCACCGCCGGGCCGACGACGTTGAAGGCCAGCCGGTTCGGCGCGCCGACGTTGGCGTGCGTTACCGTGCCGACGTGCAGGCCGAGGCCGAACTCGATTTCGCGCAGGCCTCCATGCCGCCGCCGGTGGTTGACCACGGCGATCGAGGCGAAGGCGTCGATCGCCGCGTCCAGCGCGGCGTCGCAGACCACGGGCTCATCCTCCGGCCGCTTGATCTCGAACACGATCAGGATCGCGTCACCGATGAACTGCAGGATCTCGCCGCCGCGGGCGGCGGCCGCATCGGCGCAATTCTCGAAATAATCGTTCAGCAGATGCAGCAACTCGCCGGCGGGCAGCGATTCGGACAGCGCCGTGAAGCCGCGCAGGTCGGAGTACCAGAATGCCGCCTCGATGCGGTCGCCGTCGCCGCGCTTGACCTGGCCGTTTAGGATGCGCTGGCTGATGCGCGGGCCGATGAAGGCGTCCAGCAGCCCCAACGACATGCGCCGCACTTCGATGATCTCCACCAGCGGCGCAAGCAGGTTGGCGAGCGCTTCGAGGCGCTCGACATCGGCGTCGCTGTAGCCGCCGGACGCGCGCGTCGCGGCGGTAAACACGTTGAGCGAGCCTGTGCCGAACACCAGCGGCGCGGCGACGTAGTCGGTCATGCCGGCGGCGCGCATCTCGTGATAGAAAACGTGATCGCGTTCTTCGTCCAGCGCCTCCAGGCGGCGGCGCAGCAGGCGGGCATGCTCGCGCACCTGCTGCAACGGGCTGCCGATATAGGCCTCGCTGTTCTGGGCGCCGTGCTGGCCAAGGAACACCCTCGCGCCTTCGCCGCGACGCCAGAAGCAGCCCCAGGCGACCAACTGCGGGTGTATGGTCGCCACCGAGAAGTTCAGGCGGTCGAGACGTGCGCCGGCCGCATCCAGCCGGGCCGCGAGGCCGGTCAGCAGCTCCGCAGGATCGGTGATGCGCCGGCCCTCGATCGCCAGCCAGGCGGCCACGGGCGCGAGCGACCAGCCCTCGTCGGGTCCGAGCAGGCCGCGGCGGCTGAGTTCCCGCGTCAGGAAGGGCTCCGCGCCAGGAAACGGCGCAATTCGCGCAGCACGTCGGCGGGTTTCTCTTCGGGCAGGAAGTGGCCGCAGTCGAGCGCGCGGCCGCGCACGTCCTTCGCCACCTCGCGCCAGTCGGCGAGGCAGTCGAATTGCATGCCGACCGGCGATTGCCTGGCCCAGAGCGCGAGCACGGGCATGGCCAGCTTCCGCTTTGAACTTTTCCTGTCATGAACCAAGTCAATCGACGCCGCCGCGCGGTAGTCCTCGCAGGTGGCGTGCACGCCGCGCGCATCGAAGCAGCGCACGTACTCGCGAATCACCGCTTTCGGGAACACGCGCAGGCCGACCTCGCCGCGGCCGATGCGCCGCAGCAGGTAGTCCCTTCGCATGCCGCCGATCATCAGTTCCGGCAGCGGTGCCTTCTGGATCAGGAAGAACCAGTGGTAGAAGGCGCGCGCGAGCGCCATGTCGGTGCTCTGGAACACTTTCAGCGTGGGCGAAATGTCCAGGACCGCCAGCGACCGCACCCGCTTGCCATGGTCCCGCGCGAGGCGGTGGGCGACGCGGCCGCCCCTGTCGTGGCCGACCAGGTGGAAGCGATCGTGGCCCAGCGCCGTCATGACCTCGGCCATGTCCTTCGCCATGGCGCGCTTGGAATAGTTCGAGTGATCCGGCAGCCCCTTCGGCTTGGACGAATCGCCGTAGCCGCGCAGGTCGGCGCAGACCACGGTGTAGTCGCGCGCGAGCGCGGGCGCGACCTTGTGCCACATGGCGTGTGTTTCGGGATAGCCGTGCAGCAGCAGGACTGGCGGGCCATCACCTCCAACGACGAGATTTATAGTGGCTTTGGAAGTTCTGATTCTCTTTTTCCTAAAGCCCGGAAACAGATTCATTTCGCTACCTCAGGAAAACAGCAGCGCCGCGGCGACGCGGCGCTCCTCGGCCATCAGGATGTTGTAGGTGCGGCAGGCGGCCTGCAGGTCCATCACCTCGACGCCGACGCGCTTGCGCGCGAGCGCCTGCGTCAGGCGCGGGTGCGGAAAGCGCTGCCGAGAGCCGGTGCCGAGCAGCAGGACTTCCAGGTCCAGCGCCAGGAATACTTCGAAATCCGCTTCCGCGAGGGCGTCGAAGGCGGCCACGTTCCACGGCAGGATGCGCTCCGGCGTCACGATCATGTTCGCCTCGTGGCGCCGGCCGTTGATCGTCACGAATCCCGCGCCGTAACCGGAGAAGGTGTTGAGCGCCGTCGGCGCGGAGGAGTGGAGCTTCACTGCTAGAATTCTACAATGCACGAATTTTCAAGGATAAAAAGGCTTCCGCCCTACGTCTTCAACATCACCAACGAGTTGAAGATGGCCGCGCGCCGCCGCGGCGAAGACATCATCGACCTGTCGATGGGCAACCCGGACGGCCCGACGCCCCAGCACATCGTCGACAAGCTGGTGGAAGCTTCGCGCCGGCCGGATACGCACGGCTATTCGGTCTCCAAGGGCATCCCGCGCCTGCGGCGCGCCATCTGCGACTGGTACAAGCGGCGCTACGGGGTCGAGCTCGACATGGACAAGGAGGCGATCGTCACGATCGGCTCCAAGGAAGGCCTCGCGCACCTGATGCTGGCGACGCTGGAGCGCGGCGACACGGTGCTGGTGCCCAATCCCTCGTACCCGATCCACATCTACGGCGCGATCATCGCCGGCGCCGACATCCGCTCGGTGCGCATGACCCCCGGCGTGGACTTCGTCGCCGAGCTGGAGCGCGCTATCGGCGAGCTGATTCCGAAGCCGAAGATGCTGATCATCGGCTTTCCGTCGAATCCGACCGCGATGTGTGTTGAGTACGATTTTTTTGAAAAAATCATTTCAATTGCAAAACAACACGATATTCTGGTGGTGCACGATCTTGCCTATGCCGACATCACCTTCGACGGCTGGAAAGCCCCTTCGATCATGCAGGTGCCGGGCGCACGCGACGTGGCGGTGGAATTCTTCACCATGTCGAAGAGCTACAACATGGCGGGCTGGCGCATCGGCTTCATGGTCGGCAACGCCGAGCTCGTGCACGCGCTTGGGCGCATCAAGAGCTACCACGACTACGGCAGCTTCACGCCGGTGCAGGTGGCCTCGATCGTCGCGCTCGACGGCCCGCAGGAATGCGTCGAGGAAATCCGCAAGACCTACGAGAAACGCAGGGACGTCATGGTGAAGGGGCTGCACGACATCGGCTGGATGGTCGATAACCCGAAAGCCTCGATGTACATCTGGGCGAAGATCCCGGATTACTACGCGAAGATGGGTTCCATTGAATTCACCAAGCGGCTCATGAACGAAGCGAAGATCGCGGTCTCGCCCGGCGTCGGTTTCGGCGAATACGGCGACGGCCACGTGCGCATCGCGCTCATCGAGAACGAGCATCGGCTGCGCCAGGCCCTGCGCGGCATCCGCGAAATGTTCCGAAAGGACGGTTTGCTAAAAGGGGCGGCATGAAGCCCATCCACGTTGGGCTGCTCGGCATCGGCACGGTCGGCAGCGGAACCTGGGACGTGCTGAACCGGAACGCGGACGAGATCGAGCGCCGCGCCGGGCGGGCCATCCGGATCTCGCATGTGGCCGACAAGGACACGAAAAGAGCCTCGGCCATCGTCCGGAAACGCGCGTCCGTCACGGATGATGCTTTTTCTCTCGTAAAAAACAAGCAAATAGATATCGTCATCGAGCTTATCGGCGGCTACACCATCGCCAAGCAGCTGGTGCTCGAGGCGATCCGCAACGGCAAGCACGTGGTTACCGCCAACAAGGCGCTGCTCGCCATGCACGGCAACGAAATTTTCAAGGCAGCGCAGAAAAAGGGCGTGATGGTGGCCTTCGAGGCCTCGGTCGCGGGCGGCATCCCGATCATCAAGGCGCTGCGCGAAGGCCTCGCCGCCAACCGCATCGAGTGGATCGC
>DATJYN010000135.1:0-2323 GCA_035499575.1 Burkholderiales bacterium
GTGAGCGAGCACTGGCTTCCAGGCCTTGCATGTCCTGGCGCGCCAGCGCTGCCGCGATCAGCAGGATGCAGTCCGCCCCGAGGGCACGCGCTTCATGGACCTGGTAGGGCTCGGTAATGAAGTCCTTGCGCAATACCGGCAGTGCGCAGGCGGCACGTGCCTGGGCCAAGTGATCGTCCGAGCCCTGGAAAAAATCGCGGTCGGTCAGCACCGACAGGCAGGCCGCGCCGCCGGCCTCGTAGCCGCGCGCGATGGCGGCCGCATCGAATTCCGCGCGCAACAGGCCCTTGGATGGGCTCGCGCGTTTCATCTCGGCGATCACGGCCGGACGCCCGGCCGCGATTTTTGCGCGCAGTGCGCCGACGAAGTCGCGCGGCGGCGGTGCTGCAGTCGCGCGCCGCTGCATTTCCGCGAGCGGCACCGCCGCCCGCGCGGCTTCGACTTCCTCGCGCTTGCGCGCAAGGATGCGATGGAGGATGTCGGCCCGGGTCGTGGTCATCCAGTCTTGGCGTGCTTCTTCGTGAAGGCGATGAAATCCTCGAGTTTCTGGCGCGCCTCGCCCTTGGCGATCGCCTTGCGCGCGCGCTCGATGCCGCTCTCGAGGGTCTTGGCGACGCCGGCCACGTAGAGCGCGGCGCCGGCGTTCAATACCACGATGTTGAGCGCGGGGCCGGGCTGGTTTTCCAGCACCGCCAGGATCATCTGCTTCGATTCCTCGACCGAGTTGACCTGGATCGCGCGCCGGTCGTAGACCTCGAGGCCGAACTGCGAAGGATGCAGCTCGTATTCGCGGATTTCGCCCTTGGCGAACTCCCCCACCAGCGTCGCGCCGGAGATGGAGATTTCGTCCAGGCCGTCGCGGCCGTGCACCACCATCACGTGCCTCGCGCCAAGGCGCTGCAGCACGCGCGTCTGGATGCCCACCAGGTCGGGGTGGAACACCCCCAGCAGCTGGCTCTGCGCACCTGCGGGATTGGTGAGCGGGCCGAGGATGTTGAAGATGGTGCGCACTCCCAGCTCCTTCCTTACCGGCGCGGCATGCTTCATCGCCGGATGATGGCTGGGCGCGAACATGAAGCCCACGCCGATGGTTTCGATCGAACGCGCGATCTGCTCGGGCGCGAGGTCGAGCTTCGCGCCCAGGGCTTCCAGCACGTCGGCGCTGCCGCTGCGCGACGACACCGAGCGGTTGCCGTGCTTGGCCACCTTCGCGCCGGCCGCCGCGGAAACGAAGGTCGCGGCGGTCGAGATGTTGAAAGTGTGCGCGCCGTCGCCCCCGGTGCCCACCACGTCGACCACGTGGTGGTGATCCTTGAGCGGCACCATCGTCGCGAATTCGCGCATCACCTGCGCGGCGGCGGCGATCTCGCCGACGGTTTCCTTCTTGACCCGCAGCCCGATGATGAAGCCGGCGATCTGCGCCTGCGTCAGCTCGCCGCGCATGATCTGGCGCATCACGTGCAGCATTTCGTCGTGGAAAATCTCGCGGTGCTCGACGGTGCGCTGGATCGCTTCTGAGATTGCGATTTTCATGCCTGCCTCCCTTGCAAGAAATTTTTCAGCATCGCGTGGCCGTGCTCGGTGAGCAGGGCCTCCGGGTGGAACTGCACGCCCTCGACCGGCAGCGTGCGGTGGCGCAGCCCCATGATCTCGCCCTCCTCGGACTGCGCGCTCACTTCGAGGCAGGCGGGCAGCGACTCGCGCTCGACCGCGAGCGAGTGGTAGCGGGTCGCCGTAAAGCCGTCCGGCAATCCGGCGAACACTCCCTTGCCGTCGTGGCGCACGCTCGACACCTTGCCGTGCATGACCCGCTTTGCTTTTACCACTTTCCCGCCGAAGGCCTGGCCGATGGCTTGGTGGCCGAGACACACGCCCAGAATCGGGATTGCGCCGGCGAACTTGCGCAGCACGTCGAGGGAAATGCCGGCTTCGTTCGGCGTGCCGGGCCCCGGCGAGATGACGATGCGCGCGGGCTTCATGCGCTCGATTTCCTGCAGCGAAATGCCATTGTTGCGGTAGACCCGCACCTCGGCGCCCAGTTCGCCGAAATACTGCACCAGGTTGTAGGTGAACGAATCGAAATTATCGATCATGAGGATCATGATCCGCTCCCGGAGCAGGCGACCTCCGCGGCGCGCAGGATCGCGCGCGCCTTGTGGCGCGTCTCCTGCCACTCGGACTGCGGGTCGGAGTCGGCCACCACGCCGGCCGCCGCCTGGACGTGCAGCTTGCCGTCCTTCAACACCGCGGTGCGGATGGCGATCGCCACGTCCATGTCGCCGTTGAAGCCGAGGTAGCCGACCGCGCCGCTGTACACCCCGCG
>DATJYN010000136.1:0-13114 GCA_035499575.1 Burkholderiales bacterium
ACGCCGCCGTCGACGTAGAGCGTTTCGCCCGACAGGCGCCGCGCATACGGGGTCGCCAGGTAGGCGCAGGTGAAGCCAACGTCCATGATGTCCACCAGTTCGCCCAGCGGCGCCCGCTGGGCGGCGTCATGCAGCAGCCGCTCGAAGTCCTTCAATCCCGAGGCGGCGCGCGTCTTGAGCGGCCCCGGCGAAATCGCGTGCACGCGGATGCCCCTACCGCCGAGTTCGTAGGCCAGGTAGCGGCAACATGCCTCGAGCGCCGCCTTGACCGGACCCATCAGGTTGTAGTTGGGCACGACCTTGTTGGCGCCGTAGTAACTCATCGCGAACATGGCGCCGCCGTCCTTCATCAGCGGCGCCGCCAGCCGCGCCATGCGCACGAACGAATGGCAGGAGATATCCATCGCCTGCTTGAAGCCGTCCGCGGAACTGTCGAGCAGGCCGCCCTGCAGGTCGTCTTTCGGAGCCCAGGCGATGGAGTGGACGAGGATGTCGAGACGGCCCCACTCCTTCGTCACCTTGTCGAACACCGCTTCAAGCTCGCCCGGCTTGGCGACATCGAGTGGCGCAAGGATTTGCGCCCCCACTTCCTTCGCAAGCGGTTCGACGAATTTCCTGGACTTCTCGTTGAGATAGGTAATGGCCAGGTCGGCGCCCAGTTCACGAAACGCCTTTGCGCACCCGTAGGCGATGGATTGGTCGTTGGCGACACCGATTACCAGCGCCTTCGAGCCTTTGAGCACCGGGCGGGGAATGTCCATGTTCAGAATCTCCTGGATTCGGCTACGCGGGCAACAAATTCGAAGCCGCACCAAGCAACGCGAGGGTGTGGCGGGCGATCATCAGTTCCTCGTTGGTCGGGATGACCCATGCCGGAACGCGGCTCGATTCCGCGCTGATGAGAGGGCCGCCCTTCACGTTTGCTGCGGGATCCAATTCGATCCCCAGCCAGGCGGCGTCGCGGCACACGCGCTCGCGGATGACGGCCGCGTGCTCGCCGATGCCGCCGGTGAAAACCAGCGCGTCCAGGCCGCCCAGTGCGGCGGCGAGCGAACCGAGTTCGCGGCCGATGCGGTAGACGAACAGGTCGACCGCCTGTGCGGCGCGCCGATCCTGGCTGGCCAGCAGCATGCGCATGTCGCTCGAGATGCCGGAAACCCCGAGCAGGCCCGATTGCTGGTAAATGAGCTTTTCGATGGCGCGCGCATCCATCTTCAGCTCGTCCATCAGGTACAGAATCACGCCCGGGTCGATATTCCCGCAGCGCGTTCCCATCGGCAGGCCGTCGACCGCGGTGAAACCCATCGTGCTTGCCATGCTCCTGCCGGCGCGCATCGCGCACATGCTTGCGCCGTTGCCGAGGTGTGCAACCACGACGCGCCCCGTCGCGGCCTTCGCGTCAAGTGCCGGCAAGGCGCCGGCGATGTATTCGTAGGATAGTCCGTGAAAGCCGTAGCGCAGCACTCCGCGGTCGGTGATTTCGGGCGGCAGCGCGAAGGCCTGGGCGAGTTCGGGCTGCATGCGGTGGAACGCCGTGTCGAAGCAGGCAACCTGCGGCATTTGCGGAACGCGCTCGGCGACGATCCTGATCGGCGACAGATTATGGGGCTGGTGCAAAGGCGCGAGCGGAACGAATTTTTCCAGCTTCGCGACGACCTCCGCGTTGACGAGCACCGGTCGCGAATACTCCAGCCCGCCATGCACCACGCGGTGGCCGACCGCGGCCAGGCGGTACCGGTCGCGGTAGCCCAGCAGGAATTCGATCAAGTGGCCGACCGCGCCGTCATGGCCGAGCCGCGTGCCCTCATCCCATTCGCGCCCGCCGAGCTTCTTGCCTGCGGCGTCCATGGCCGAAAAGCGCGGCGCCGTATACAGGCCTTCGATCTGGCCGCCCAACTGGAATCCGGGCTCGCCGGCCCGGTCCAGGAACAGGGAGAACTTGATGCTCGATGAACCTGCGTTCAGGACCAGGATGGCGTCGGTCATCGCTTCAGGCGCGTGCGGCGCCGCCCCGGTCGCGGCGCGCCTTGGCCAGCAGGGCCGCGACCGCGCAGGACGCCAGCCGCGTGATCTGGGAATCCGCGCGGCTCGTCAGGATAATCGGCACCCGCGCGCCCAGCACGATGCCCGCGGCGTCCGCGCCGGCGAGGAACGACAGGCTTTTCGCCAGCATGTTGCCGGCCTCGAGGTCCGGCACGACCAGCACGTTCGCCCGCCCGGCGACCGGGGAATCGATTTTCTTGATCTGCGCGGCCTCCATGCTGATCGCGTTATCGAGCGCGAGCGGGCCGTCGAGGATGCCGCCGGTGATCTGCTTGCGCTCGGCCATCTTGCAAAGCGCCGCGGCCTCGATCGTCGACGGCACGTCCGGGTTGACTGTTTCCATTGCCGACAGGATCGCCACCCGCACCTCCGGCGAGCCGAGGTCGAGCGCGAGGTCGATCGCGTTCTGCACGATGTCCATCTTGTCCCGCAACGTCGGCGAGATGTTGACGGCCGCGTCGGTGATGATGAGCGCTTCCGAGTGGGCGGGCACGTCCATGATGAAGCAATGGCTGATGCGCCGCGCCGTGCGCAGACCGGTTTCGCGTGCGACCACTGCCGCCATTAGTTCATCCGTGTGCAGGCTGCCTTTCATCAGCGCCTCGGCCTTGCCCCCGCGCACCAGCGCCACCGCCGCAGCGGCCGAGGCTTCGCTGTGCGGCGAATCCACGATCTGGAATTTCGCGGTGTCGATGCCGTACTGCCGGGCCAGCGCCTCGATGCGCGCCCGCGGACCGACCAGGACCGGCGCAATCAGGCCCTCTTTGGCTGCTTCAACCGCCGCCTGCAGGGAGCCCTGGTCGCAGGGATGCGCGACCGCGGTCGATGTCGGCGGCAGCGCCTTGCAGCGCTCGATTAGACGCCGGTATTTCTCGTGCTTGCCCGCCATGCCGCGCCCGGGCCGCTACCGGCGCTTGGCCGCGGCGAGGCGGCGCACACCCCCGCCCGGACCGCTCAATGCGGCGCGCACGCGTTCCACCACGGCGAGTTCCTCGGCGGTGGGCTTCGTGCGCTGGACGCGCTCGTCGGCAATCACGAGATCGAGCAGTGCCAGCAGCCGCTTGCGGTCCGCATCGCCGGGCAACAACTCGAACAGGGTTGCGATGGCCTGGTCCGGCTCGAAGCGTGCGATCAGTTCCTGTTCGCCGCGGATGCGGCGCATCTGCTCCATCGGCAGGTCGGGCAAGTACTCGCGGTACTGCTCCAGCATTTCCTGCCGCATCTGCAGCCGGGACAGCGGCACGTCCCCCTTGCGCGTGATGAGGTACGCGATGCGGGCGAAGGCCTCGGGATAGCCACCCTCGCGCATTGCCGCCAGCGCGTCCTTGACGGCAGGCAGTTCGCGCGCATCCGCGGCTGGATCGGCGCGCTCCTCGGCTTCATGCTTGTCGGCAAGGCGGAGCGAAAACATGTTGCCGTAGGTCAGGAAGAACTGCGCCTCGCTCATGGCATCGCGCATGGACCGGTAGCAGTCCAGCGACGCGCTGACCAGTTCCGACATCATCTTTTCGGTCCTGCGCGCCGGGTCATCGGCCGGCAGCGCCTGGCGCTGCGCCTTCACCGCCTGCGCGGCCGGTCCGAGCCAGGCGAGCCAGGGATTCGCATCCGACATCGCCCAGCGCTGCGAACGCAGCGGGTGCAGCTCGCGCGCGACCTTCGCGCCCAATTCGCTCGACATCGACTGGACCAGCGGCTGCGCGAACAGCTCATAGGCGCGTTGGTTGAATTCCGACACCGCGGCGACGGCCTCGAACGGCTTCTCGTCGGCGCGCTGCACGCGGTTGAGGCGCACGGCCACCTCCTCGAGGCGCCGTTCCTCGAAATCGACCTCGTACTCCGCCTTGCCGCCAGCGCCCTTCTTCTCGGTGATCACCATGGCGTACAGGCCCGGCGGCAGCAGCTCGATCGACTTCATCACCTCGACGATCTGCGCGTGTTCCTTCTTTGCAACCTTGCCGGATACGAAGATGCCGAGGTGGCCGATGCTCTGGTGCATCAGGCCGACGATCACCTGGCCGCGCGCCTTGATTTCCTCGGTGCTGCCGTAGACGTCCGCCACCCAGTTGAAGGCCTGCTGCGGCGGCGTGATGTTGTCGCCCATCGAGGCGAACAGGATGATCGGCGACCTGATGTTGCGCAGGTCGAAAGCCTGGCCGCTGGCCGAGCGCGTCTCGCCGGACCAGATCTTGTTGCCGACGAAGAGATTCTGCGTGATCCACTCGATCTCCTCGCGGTTCATCAGGTAGAAACCGCCCCACCAGCGCTCGAACTCGAGGAAGCGCGGAGTTTCGGTGTCGACGTTCGCGTACACGTGGTAGTACTTGTCCCAGTAAGTGTTCGCCGGGTTCAGGTTCTCGAAGTTTTCCACCAGGTACGCACCGTCGAATACGCCGTGGCCCATGTCCGAGGCGAACGACGCGAGCCACGAGCCGCCGAGCATGCCGCCCGAATAGCGCATCGGATTGTCGCCGCCGCCTTCCTGGAACGCGCCGCCCCAGTAGGACATCGGTGCGCCGTTGATCACGATCGGGCCGGTATTTTCGGGATCGGAGGCTGCGAGCATCATGCCGGCCCAGCCGCCCTGGCAGTTGCCGACAATCACGGGCTTCGGACTGTCCGGGTGCAGCTCGCGCACCTTGCGCACGAACTGCTGCTCGGCCGCGCACACGTCGAGCAGCGTCTGGCCGGGCTCCGGTTCGCGGAAGAAAATCACGAAGTAGACCGGATGCCCTTCGCGCAGGGCGACCCCGACCTGCGAATCGTCCTTGAAGCCGCCAATGCCCGGGCCGTGCCCGGCGCGTGGATCAATGATGACGTAGGGCCGCCGTTGCGGGTCGATCGTCACGCCGGCAGGCGGCAGGATGCGCACCAGCGCATAGTTGACCGGTTTCCCGAAGCCGCGGCCATCTAGCACCATTTCGTGCTCGAAATGCAGCAGGGGCGGCTGGCCTTTCTGCACGTGCTCGAGGTAATTGTTGCCGCGCTCGCGCAATGCGTCCCAGAACAGCACCGTGCGCTGCACGTGGTCGATCGAATACCGGTACCAGCTGGTCCACAGGTCCCAGGGGGCCATCGGTTTCGCCGCCAGGTCGGCCACATGATCGCTGTAGGCGTCCTGGACGCGCTCCTTGAAGCGGTCCTGGGCGACCTTCACGCGCTTCTGGTAAAGCCGCGCGACCTTGTTCGAAATGTCGTAGCTGCGGGAAAGCTGGGCGCCCGTGTCCATGGGTAACTCCTTGGAAGAACCGGGAAAAGTCTAACTCATGCTGCAGCTGCACATTTGATGCAAATCAACCGGTTTTCAGCGCTGGCAGCGCCAGAATCCGGCTCTACTTCTCAAATGTAAACAATAGTTTGCAGCGCCATGAGGGTTGGGTGCTGCGGGCAGCTGGCTTCGGGAACAAAGCGCCCCGGCTCAGAACTTCTCGGGTATGTACTTGTACGGATAGTCCGGCTCGCGGTAGCCGTGCCGCTTCTGCCGCTTGGGCAGCTTCACCTTGTCGCGCTTCACCTTCTTGTACTTGATCCTGCTCAGCAGATGCGTGATCAAGTTAAGCCGCGCGCGCCTCTTGTCGTCGGATTTCACCACGTACCAGGGCGCCCATGCCGTGTCGGTGGTCTGGAACATATCGTCGCGCGCGCGCGAGTAGTCGTACCAGCGGCTGTAGGAATCGACGTCCATCGGCGAGAGCTTCCAGATCTTGCGCCCATCGTCGATGCGCGCCGTCAGGCGCCGCGTCTGCTCTTCCATGCCGACTTCGAGCCAGTATTTGAGCAGGATGATGCCGGACTCGATCATCATCTTCTCGAAGGCCGGCGCGAGCTGGAGGAATCGCTTCACCTGCTCCTCGGGGCAGAAGCCCATCACGCGCTCGACGCCCGCGCGGTTGTACCAGCTGCGGTCGAAAATCACCACTTCGCCGGCCGCCGGCAGGTGCTCGAGGTAACGCTGGATATACATCTGGCTTTTCTGGCGCTCGGTCGGCGCGGGCAGCGCGACGACGCGGAACACGCGCGGACTGACTCGCTCGGTAATGGCCTTGATGGTCCCGCCCTTGCCGGCGCTGTCGCGGCCTTCGAACAGGATGCAAACCTTGAGGCCCTTGTGCTTCACCCACTCCTGCAGCTTGACCAGCTCGACGTGCAGCTGGCGCAGCTGCTTGTCGTATTGCTTGCCCTTCAACGCTTCCTTGTCGCCCCGGTTCTTCTTCATTTCCTGGTCTTTTCGTTCTCGAGCGCCTTGTCGCTGATTTCCTTGTAGAGCCGCAACATGCTCGCCGCGACGTCCGTCAGGCGCTGGTTGTCCTTCAGCAGCGGCCTGATGGACTGCGCGTCCTTGACGACCTGCTCAAGGAAGTTCAGGTCGAGATCGTTCAGCAGCCCGCCCTTGTCCACCCGTTCTTTCAGCGCGAGCGCCTTCGGCAGCCGCTCCTCGACCATCCGCTTCGCCAGCACCGCGAGGGTCCCGGTATCCTCGGAAACTCCGCTCATACGCCGTCCTTTGCATCGTAGCCTTCGCTAACCCAGCCTACTAGAAGTGTGTAGGCGACCGCAAGCACCACGGGCCCGACGAACAGGCCGATCGCACCGAAGGCGATCAGGCCGCCCACCACGCCGGCGAAGATCAGTGGCAGCGGCAGGTCGGCGCCCCGCTTGATCAGGATCGGGCGCAGCAAGTGGTCGATCGCCACGATCAACAGCGACCAGACGAAAAATGCGACCGGCACCAGCGCCGACTCGTGCTTCCAGTACAGCCAGCCAAACACCAGGAGGAGCACCGGTGCCGGTCCGATCTGAGCGATCGCAAGCACGAAGACCAGCGCCGTCAGCAGCGGGGCCGCCGGCACGCCCGCGAAAGCGAAGCCGATGCCGGCCAGGATGGCTTCGATCACTGCGGTCACGATCACGCCCAGCGCGACCGCGCGGATCGCCTGTGCCGCCAGCAGCGTCATGCGTTCGCCGCGCCGCCCGGCCAGACGTCGCGAAAAAGCGCGCACACCGTCGGCGGCCACGTCGCCCTTGAGATACAGCACTGCTGCAATGACCACGGTTAGCGCGAGATGCAGGAAGAACAGCGCCAAGCTGCCTGCTTTTTCCAGGATCCAGTTCTTTATGTCGTCGCTGAACGGATCGATGCGGGCGCGCAGGTCCTCAGGCGCGAGGCCGGCGAATTCGTGCCATTTGCGCGCGACCTTGTCGCCCACGACAGGCACTCGCGCCACCCAGTCCGGCGGCTCCGGCACGCTCCACTGCTGGATTTCCTGCGCCTTCCGCGCCAACTGGTCGGAATTGCGGGCGATCGTCAGGATCGCAAGCGCAAGCGGCACGATGACCACAAGCACCACCACGCTCGTCATCAAGACGACGGCAAGGCTGCGGCGTCCCCACAATTTCTGCTGCGCGGTGAGCATCAAATTCCAGGTCGACACCACCAGCAGCGCCGCCCAGATGAGCGCCGGCAGGAACGGATAGAGGATCCACAGGCTGCAGAGGATCAGTCCCGCGAAGAACAGCACCGCCAGCATCGTGCGGACAAGTTCGAAAGCCGGCCCCTTCATTTCAGGGGCGCTTCCAGGTCCCGTCCGGATTGAACTTGCTGATTTTCTGCGCGACCGCCGCGGTATCCGGACCCAGATCCTTCTCGTATACGACGCCGGCGTGGTTGACGATGAAGGTCTTGATGCCTGAGCTGCCGTAGCTCGCCGGATAGGCGATCAACGCGAATCCGCCGATCATCTTGCCGTGCACGACGTAGTCGTAGGCGCCGCCCGGCGCATCGGGCCCTTGCGCCTTCAGGATGCGGTAGCGATAGCCGAAGTACGGAGCGGGCTTGCCCGTGCCTGGCTTGTAGCCGGCAGCGGTAGCGCTCTCGAACAGCTGGCCGAGGGGGCTCGGCGGTTCGCCTTTGGCCGTCGGGTAGTAGAGGCCGTCCTTCTTGCCCTTGCTGCTGATGAACTTTTGCGCGTATTGAAGAAGCTTGTCCTGCGTCGGATTGAGCAGGTAGTACTCGCGCTGCGCGTCCACATAGGCCTCGACCGCCTGAATCGTGGACAGTTCATTCCGGCCGATGCGCCGATTGAGGATTTCTTCGGCACCCTGCTTGGCATCGAAGCGCCACGCGTCCCCGACTTTCACAATCGGTATCGGGAGCGGCCACGCGTCCTTGCCGACATCTAGTATCGCCTTCGCGTCGCCCGCCTGTTCGATCTTGTTGGCCTCGTCGTAGGCCTTGACGAATTTCTCGCGCGCGGCGTGGTCGGCAACGGCATCCCCGGAAAACAGGAGCTTCTTCGCTTCCGGTCCAAGTATGGTGAGCATCGTCTTTGCATCGTCCGCGCGCGCGGCCGCAATGAGCGCCTTTGCCGCCTCGTCGGGCGAGCCATAGGTCTTCTGGGGCGCAGCTGCTCCGAAGCCTGCTGATGCCACCAGCAACGCCGCCGCAAGCGCAATCGTCTTGATCCAGTGGCGTGCCATCAGCGCCTGCCTCCACGTCCGCCGCCGCCACCTCGACCGCCGCCGCCACCACCCGCACGCGCGCCACCGGCACCGCCGCCATGGGAGCCGGCGCGGCTCGACGCGCCGCGGTTGCTGAAATCACGCGTCTGCGCGCCACCGCCGCCGACGCCGCCAAATCCGCCGGCATCGCGTCCGCTGCCGGCACCGCCGCGCTGCACCGGTTGCTGCGAAGCGCGATTGCCGAGGTTGCCCTGCTGGCCGCCGCCGCGGAAACTGTCCGCGCCGCCGCGCGAAATGTCCTGACGACCCTGCTCGGCGCGGCCGCGGAACTGCTCGCGCGAGTCCACGCCCGGGCGCTGCTGGCCGCCCGCGAAGCGATCCCGGCTTCCCTGGTCGCGGTAGCCGGCGCCCCCGCGATGCTCGGGCCGGTGCTGCCAGTTGCCGTTCGAGATGTTGGTGCGATTGAAGTTGTTGTACCTGGTCGTGTTGATGTTCACGCTGCCTCCGCCCCAGTTGCAATTACCCCAGAGCGCGTTGCCTACCGCAACGCCAACCGCGAACGAAAACAGCGCCGCGCCCGGCACGTAGCCGGGCGGGTAGTAGTAGTACGGCGGATATGACGGGTAAGGCCAGGCGCCGTAGACCGTGGTCGGATTGTAGGTCGGCACGTAGACGACCTCCGGGTTGGAAGGCTCGATCTTGATCACCGTCTGGCCGCTTTCCTGCGCCGTCGTGACCGTCTGCTCCTTGCCCGATTTCAGGTTGCCCGCCTGCTCGGCCTTGCCGCGCAGGCGCTGGACCGCATCCAGCACCTCCTTCTGCTGCGCGAGGAACGCGTCGCCGAGCCTTTGCGTCATCTCGATCTTCGCATCCATCATCGTCAGCACCTGCGGGAACGCGGTCAGCGATTTCACGCTCGGATCCCAGGGCTGCTTCTCCAGCGCGTTCTCCAGCGCCTTGTCCTTCAAGGAGGGATTCGCTTTGACCCAGCGCTCTGCGGCGACCACTTCCAGCGGGTAGGTCGAGGCCATCAGGATCTGCGCGACCAGCGGGTCCGGGTAGAGCGCGATCGGCGCGACCAACTGCTCGATTTCTTCCTTCTTGAACGGCGCGGGATCCTGCGCATGCACGGCCGGCAGCCACGCCAGCGCGGTGAGAAAATAGAAGGTCGCCAATCTTGCCGCGGACCGCATGATCCGTATCCTACCGCACCTCCCCGGGTTTGCGATGCTGGCACGCTACCGCCGGCAGGATCTGCCGCACGACGTGCTGGCCGGGATTTCAGTCGCGGCGGTCGCGCTGCCGGTGGGCGTTGCTTACGCGCAACTTGCGGGCTTCAATCCTGCGGTGGGTCTTTATTCGAGCATCCTGCCGCTCTTCGCGTACGCCCTGTTCGGCTCCTCGCGGCAGTTGATGCTCGGGCCAGACGCGGCGACCTGCGCACTGGTGGCTGCCGCGGTCGCGCCCCTCGCTGCGGGCGACCCGGCGCAATACCTTGCCATGACAGCAACGCTTACGCTGCTCGCGGGGTTGCTGTGCATCGGCGCTAGTTTTCTCAAGCTGGGCGCGATCGCGGATTTCCTGTCGCGTCCGATCCTGGCTGGCTTCATGAACGGCATCGCGCTTTCGATCGCCCTGGGCCAGCTCGGCAAGCTGTTCGGCTTCAAGATCGAAGCGGGCGGCATCGTGCCGCGATTCGTCGAACTCGCGGAAAAGATCGACCAGACCCATTTGCCGACGCTCGCGCTCGGCGCGGCCTCGTTCGCGATGCTGCTGGTCGCGCCCAGGCTGTTGCCGCGCCTGCCCGCCTCGCTCCTGGTGATGGTCCTCGGCGCCGCCGCGGTGGCCGGATTCGGGCTGGATGCGAAGGGCGTGCAGATCGTCGGCGATGTGCCCGCGGGCCTGCCACGGCTGGCGCTGCCGGGCGTGCCGCTGGATCAATTGAAAACGCTCGCCGCCGACGCTGCGGCGATCGCATTGATCTCGTTCACCAGCCTCGTGCTGACTTCGCGCAGCTTCGCCGCGAAGAACGGCTACGACATCGATACCGACCGCGACCTCGCGGCGCTGGGGGCGGCCAACGTCGTGTCGGCGTTCTCGCACGGCTTTGCGGTGAGCGGCGCCGACTCGCGCACCGCGATGAACGACGCCGCGGGCGGGCGCACGCAGGTCGCCGGTCTAGTGGCCGCGATGGCCGTCGCGCTGGTGCTGGTTTTCCTGACCGGCCCGCTGCGCTACGTGCCCGAAGCTGCCCTGGGTGCGGTGCTGGTGATGGCCGCGTATTCGCTGGTCAACATCAAGCCGGTGCGCGACCTGTGGCGCGAGGACAAGGGCGAGTTCGCGATCTCCATCGTCGCGACGCTCGGCGTAGTGGCCGTCGGCTCCATCGACGCGATCCTGTTCGCGGTGGTGCTCGCGCTGCTGCGCTTCGTGCGCATCGTGGCGCGCCCCCCCTGTGAGGTGCTCGGCGAAGTCGACGGCCTGCCCGGCTTCCATAGCATCGAGCGCCACCCGGAGGCGCGCACGGTCCGGGGCCTGTGCCTGTTCCGCTTCAACTCGCCGATCGTGTTTTTCAACGCGCCGTATTTCAAGCGCTCAGTGCTCAAGGCGGCCGCCGCCGCGGGTCCCGGACTACGCTGGCTTGTCTTCGACGCAATACCGGTGACCAGCCACGACGTGACCGGGCGCCATGCGTTGCGGGAACTCGAAGCCGAACTCGCGGCCCGCGGCGTGCAGATCGCGATTGCGGGCCGGCAGACCGAGCTTGCCGGCTGGCGGCAGGCCCGGGGATTCGATGAGACGCGCTCCGGCGCCGCGCGCCATTATCCGACGCTGCGGCAGGCCGTGCGCGGCCTGCGCAAAGAGCTTGCGCCGTCTCCTGAGTCGCCGGGCAGCTGACTACTGCGGAGTGCAGGCGCCGAACACGGCGACCGCGTTCTCGGCGTTCACGAAACTCGCGTTCAGCCTGCCGGTCGCAGACTCGATCGCCAGGGTCCAGGCAAAACCGAGTTCGGTGCCCTGCAGGAGAACCTGGTCCGGACTGCGTTCCATGCTCTTGATCGGGGTCGTGCGCTTCGGCCCGACGATGGCCTGCTTGGCGAAGTCGATGCGGATGAACTGCGGCAGGCCCAGGTTGTCGGGCAGGACCCGCGTGCAGGTTTCGCCGGCATCGCAATCGTGCGCTTCCATGGTTGCGCAGATCAGCGACTTGCTGCCGTCGAAATCCGCTGCGCCGGCAAGGGTCCAGGTCAGGCAGAGGACGGCGAAAAGAAGTTCCTTTTTCATGTGCACGCTCTCCTAGCGGATCGTGTAGCCGCGCGCTTCCATGCACGCCGCTACCGCCCGGTTGTAGGTCGACATCTGGCTCTGCGCGTATTGCTGGTTTTGCTGCTGCTGCTGCGACGCGTCGCGCTGCTTCTGGCGCTGGCGCGCGCCGCCGGCCATGATGCCGACCACCGCGCCGCCGGCGGCGCCGTCGCTGCCGCCGATCGCCCCACCGACTACTCCGCCGATCAGTGCGCCCTTGACGCGCTCGCCCTGCGGTTCGGGCGGCGGCGGCTGGCTGGACGACTGCTGCGCGACGCGCACCGGATCGACGCCCGTGGTCTGCGTCGCCCAGGACCGGCATTGGCCGGTATCGGTGTTCTGCTGCTGCGGGCTCTGCCCCTTTGCCGGATAGATGATGGGCTGCTGCGCCCATGCGGTGACCGCGAATGCGGCCACTGCCGCGGCGGTCGCTCTGCTCAATTTGCGCATGCGCTTTCTCCTTTGAAAAACGAGTGACGTACGGCTAGAACGCTTCGATCGCCGAGCCGAGGTAGAGATAGAATGCCGAGTGGCCCGCCTCGGAGCGGCCATATGCGAAATACGCCGGGCCCAGCTTTGTATCGGCGCCGAGGTACAGCGAACCCGAAACAATTGCGCCCTTCGATGGCGTGCCATCGGCCCGCTGCCAGACGTTGCCCGCCTCAATGGAAGCGCCCGCATAGATCCCCGTGCCGAGAACCTGATTCAAGTCGCCGATCTTACGCCGGTAGGTTGCCGTGCCGAGCGCATATTCGCGGCCGACGAGCTGCGCGGTGCGGTAGCCGGAGAACTGGAACAGACCGCCAACTTTGAACTGGTCGTAGATCGGCGGGTTGCTGCCGAAATCGGTACCGCCGCGCAGGCCGACGAGGAACACGTTGCGTCCGACGCTGAACGCGGTGCCCCACCGGACATCGAGGTACTTGTATGACTGGTCCGCCCCCATGCCGGTCAACGAGTAATACGCCGTTACGGCCGCCTGGCTGCCTTTGCTCGCGAACAGGCGCTGGTCGGTCTGATCGTAGCTGAAGCGCAGCGTCGCAGCGGCCGTCTCCTGGCTGCCCAGCGGAACGATCGAATCGTCGCCCAGTTCCTTCCTCGTATCCACGCGCCCGCGCAGCAGGCCGAGGCGCAGCTCTCCGTACTGCTTCAGCGCAATGCCGCTTTCGAGCCGCGCGCCGTACCGGCGCACGTCGAGTTGCCCGACCTCGTTCTTTCCCTGGTAAATGTATTGGAGGATCTGGTTGCCGTACACGCCGGGCACCACGAAGAACGTCTGGCTTTTCTCGATGGGCTGGTAGAACTCGGC
>DATJYN010000137.1:0-3867 GCA_035499575.1 Burkholderiales bacterium
GTTCGCCCCGGGAACCCAGTGGTCCCAGAAGCCGACCGACAGCGAGCCGGCGGCATACGAAGTGCGGATGTAAGGGGCTGCGACCGCAGCGGCAGACGCGGCTGCCGTGGTCTTCAGGAAGCGCCTGCGATTGAACGGAGCAAGTGCCATAGCGGGTTCCCTCCTCAGGGTGGTTGGCTTAGCGGATTGGACAATGCACTAAACGAAAAAGCTCCGCAATAAACTTTTGACCGCCCCGACGATGCTGCTCTGCACAATGGCCCGCTGGGTGCTCCAGTGGGTCTTCACGGGACTTCCTTCATGACCTCGTGCGCGAACAAGGCCATGGAACTCTCGACCAGTTCCGGCGCCAGCCCGCCGAAGTTCTGCAGCGTGGCCACGTGGCGCACGCCCATGCCGTGCAGTCGGCGGATTTTCTCCGCCACGGTCCTGACCGAACCGAACAGGCAGATGCCGTTGGCAAGGATGTCCTCGTAGAGGTGCTTTTTCGCATACAGGCGGGTGTCGACATACAGATCGTAAGCCGCCTTGCATTGCCTGCGCGCCGCCTCGTCGGTCTCGGCCACATGGGTATGCAGCGTGAACACATGGTCGTCGTCATCCGGCAGGAAGCCGGCCTCCGCGCGCCCCTTGCGGAACTCCGCCATCATCTCGCCGATGTCATCGAAGTCCTTGCAGGAAGCATAAGGCACCGTGAAGATGCGGTTCGCCTGCTTGCCGACGTGGTAAGCCGCCTCGCGCGCGAGCACCGCGACGTAGATCGGCGGCACCCGCCCTTCGTGCGGCAGCACGTTGAGCGCCACCTTCTCGCTTTTTGAGAACTTGCCGTTGTACGACAGCGTTTCGCCCGCCAGCAACCGCTTCACGAGATCGAGGTTCTCGTTGAAGCGGTCGCGCTTTTCCGCCGGGTCGCGGTCGTAGCCCTGGAATTCGTGCGACAGGTAACCCGAGCCGACGCCGAACACGAAGCGCCCGCCGCAGAGCTGGTCGAGCATGGCGTAGCTCTCGGCGATGCGGCGCGGGTCGTGGAAGGTGAGGATGGAGATCGCGGTGCCGAGGCGGATGCGGCGTGTGCGCTGCGACAGCGCCGCCAGCATCACCGCCGGGTCTGGCACCACGCCGTACTCGTGGAAGTGGTGCTCGGCGCAGAAAAAAGTATCGTAGCCCAGCGTTTCCGCGAGTTCGCACTGCCGCATGACCTGCCCGTAGAGCTCGGGCAGGGTGCGCGCCAGGCGCGGATGATGGTCGTTGACCGAGAATACCGAGTAGCGCACGGCGGGCGGATTGCGGCCGTGCCGCTCAGCCGCGCGCGTCGCTGACGCCGCCGTCCACCACCAGCGTGGCGCCGACCACGTAGTCGCCGGCGCGCGAGGCGAGGTAGATCGCGGCGCCCGCCATGTCCTCGTCGGTGCCGATGCGCCTGGCCGGGATGCGTTTCGCGGTTTCCTCTGCGTGGTCCCGCGCGACCGTATTCATGTCCGAAGCGAAGGCCCCCGGCGCGATCGCCGAGACCACGATGTTGTCCTCGACCAGGCGCAGCGCCATGCGCCGCGTGAGGTGGATCAGTCCGGCCTTGCTGGCGGCGTAGGAGTAGGTTTCCTGCGGATTCACCGACCAGCCGTCGATCGAGGCGATGTTGATCACCTTGGCGGGCCGCGCCCTGGTCGCCGCAGCCTTGAGTGCGCCGTGCAGCGCCTGCGTCAGGAAAAACGGCGTCTTCAGGTTGAGGTCGACGACCTTGTCCCAGCCCTTTTCCGGAAACCGGTCGAATTTCTCCAGCCAGGCCGCGCCTGCATTGTTGACCAGGATATCGAGCTTCGGTTCGTGCGCGGCGTAGGCCTTGGCGAGCGCCTGCGCGCCCTCGACGGTGGATGCATCGACCGGCAGCGCGATGCAGGTGCCGCCGCCTTTCGACAGTTCGGCGGCGGTCTTCGCGCAGACATCCGCCTTGCGCGAGGAGATGTAGACCTTGGCGCCCTGGGCGATGAAACCGGCGGCGATCATCTTGCCGATGCCGCGCGAGCCGCCGGTGACCAGTGCGACGCGGCCTTTCAGGGTGAAGAGATCGCTGGCCATGGCCGCCGGATTCTACAGCGCCGCGGCGACGTGCTGGCCGGCTTCGAGCCGCACGTAAGCCGAGGCGGGATCGAAATGCACGCCGATCGGATCTTCGCCGCGCGCGACCGCGTCGACCTGCGCCGCGAGCAGCCGCCGCAGCTTGACGATGCCGCTGTCGCTGGTCGCGAGGTGCTCTTCCGAATGCAGAGTGATCGGGCCCTGGCCGGTCTGCGCCTCCCAGTCGTTGGGTTCCGCGCGCCGCTCCTCGGGCGTCATGTCGTTCCTGTTCCTGCGCTTCGCGGCGTCCGGGCTGCGCGGCAGCAGCACGCCCTTCTCCTTCACCCGGCCGGCGGTGTAGATGCGGTAGTGCGTGTCGTCGATCGGGATCGTCCAGCCGATGCTTTCGACGCGACCGTACTTGCCGACGTAGGGATTCGGCACCACGCGCAGCGTCGGCAGCACCACTTCGGTGGTCCGGTGCATCACCTTGCCGTCGGCCAGCTTGCGCTCGCTGGTCACCTTCACGCCGCGGGGCGTGAGCGAAAACTCCACCTGCGGCATCAGGTTCATCGCCGGCACGAACTGCGTGCCGCTGAAATTGCCGTGCAGCACCGGCACGTGGAACGGGTCGACGACGTTCTCGAAATGCTGCAGCCAGTTGCAGGGCGCGACGGCCCCGCCGCCCGAGCCGATGCTGGTGTCGTCGACGTCGATGAATTCGCCCTCGTCCAGCTCCTCGAGCGCGTCGTAGCGCGGCAGCAGCGGTTTCTTCTCCGGCGGGCCCATGTACGCGAATATGAGGCCATAGCGCTCCTCGACCGGGTACCAGGGCTGGCGGACGCGCTTGCGGTACTTGGCGCCGCCGTCGGGCTCGCAGGGCTGGTCTAGGCAGTGCCCCTCCACGTCGTAGAGCCAGCCGTGGTAGCAGCAGCGGATGCCGCGCTCCTCGACCTTGCCGTAGTAGAGGGTGGTGCCGCGGTGGCAGCAGCGCGCCCAGACCAGGCCCGCGCGGCCGGCGCCGTCGCGGAACAACACCAGGTCTTCGCCCAGCAGGCGCACTTCGCGCGGCGTATTGGTCGCGTGGCTGCCAAGCCCTACCGGATGCCAGTAGCGGCGCAGCAGCTCGCCCATCGGCGTGCCCCTGCCGACTTCCGCCAGCTTCGCCAGGTAGCTCGGGGCCGCGCGCGTGTAACCTGTGCCTTCGTCTAGCGCCATGCACTTCTCCCGCTAGGAACCGACAAACGCAGGCGTGCGGCGCTCGGCGCTGGCCTTAACGCCTTCCTTGAAGTCCCGCGTCCGCCGCAGTTTCGTCTGCACTTCAAGCTCGTGGTCGGTCGCGGCACGTACGCGGTCGGCGAGGCCCTGGCGCAGGGTCGCCCGCGTCGCCACCACGGCGAGCGGCGCGCTGGTCGCGATCTCGCGCGCGAGCGCCTGCGCAGCGGCGCGCACTTCGGCCTGCGGCACCAGCAGGTCCGCCAGGCCCATCGCCAGGGCTTCTTCGCCCTTGATGCGGCGACCGGTGTAGAACATCAGCGCCGCCTTGTTGCTGCCGATCAGTTCAGGCAGCGTCACCGTGAGACCGAAGCCCGGATGGAAGCCGAGGCGCGTGAAATTCGCACTGAAGCGCGCCTCGGCGCAGGTGACGCGGAAATCCGGCACCAGCGCGAGGCCCAGGCCGCCGCCCACCGCCGGGCCGTGGATCGCGCCGATGATCGGTTTGCCTGTGCGAAAGAGGCGCACGGCCTCGACATAAAGGTGGCTGATCTGATTCGCGTTTGGCCCGTTTCCTCCGGGAGCGTTCCTGACCTG
>DATJYN010000138.1:0-7690 GCA_035499575.1 Burkholderiales bacterium
ACGTAGTCGAAGCTGCCCGCCATATGGGGGAATGTCAGCGCGCGGCCGTCAGCGCGGCGTGGAAATGTGCATGCCGCCGTCGACGAAAATGGTCTCGCCCGTGGTCTGGCGCGCGCCCTCGATCAGCCAGACGATGGTGTCAGCGATGTCCTCGGGCCGCGCGTAGTCCTTCAGCGGCACCAGCGTGGCGTAGTGCTCAGCCGCCTTGTTCGCAGCCGCCGCGCCGAGCGCGTTTGTCTGCCAGGGCGTGTCCACGTAGCCCGGGCAAACCGCGTTGACGCGCACTTCCGGGCCGAGCACGCGCGCGAGCGAGTACGTCATCGAATTCAGCGCCGCCTTCGAGGCGGCGTAGGCAATCGACGAACCGGTGCCGAGCAGCGAGGCGACCGAGGAAACGTTGACCACCGCGCCCTTGTTCGCCTTCAGCGCCGGCGCGCAGGCGCGCACCATCTGAAACGGCCCGACCACGTTCAACCGGTAGATGCGCAGGAAGTCGTCCGCCGACAGGCCGTCGAGGTCCGGATGCTTGACGAACTTGGTGGTGCCGGCGTTGTTCACCAGCGCGTCCACGCGTCCCCATTGGTCGAGCGCGGCCTTGACGAGCTTCCTGCACTCGGCGTCCTCGCCGACGTCCGCCTGCACCAGGATGGCGTCCTTGCACCTGGCCTGGACTTTTTTCGCTTCCGATTCGCTTTTCGAGTAATTGACGGCAACGCTCCAACCGCGCTTCGACAATTCCACGGCGGTGGCGGCGCCAATTCCGGTGGCGGAACCGGTAACGATGGCAACTTTGCTCATACGGTAGCGACAGGGGTTGCGGGCGAGCCTACGGCGCCCGGCAGGCGCAGCGGCGGCGCCGTGAGCAGGAAGCGGTTGCGCTTGTGCTCGCGCAGCCAGTTGGCGAGCGGCGTGAAGTACCACAACTCGCCGAGGTGGATGCCGTTCTTGAACAGGCAGTGCTCGTGCAGCGGCAGCATCGCATGCGAAGTCGGCTTGAACGGCTTGGGGGAAAACAGTTCCACCGCGTAGTTGTCGGCGGCGAGCACCGACAATCCCGAATCCGTGATCCATTGCAGCAGCTTGTCGTCGCGCCCGTCGAGACCCGTGCAGGTCTGGTGCAGCGCTTCTGGCGTGGGATTCTTCTTGAATTCCAGCAGCATTTCGGCGAAGCCGGTGTGCAGGCAGACGATGTCGCCGCGCTCCACCGCGACCTTGTCGGCCTCGAGGATCTTCATCAGCTGGTCGTAACCGACCGCCAGGCGCTGCCTGCCGAAATGCGCATGCAGGTCGATCATCACGCCGCGCCCCTGCGCGCCATGCTCGGCGAGGTTCTGGATGCCGAGCGCATCCGCGCGCGACCCCTCGTAGAGGTTCCAGGATTCCGCGCCGGGATTCTCCTTGGCGGGAACGATGTCCTTGCCGGCGCGAAAGCCGTTGTAGAACACGGGTTCCGGCGTGCCATCGCCGTCGGCGTCGAACAGGCTGCCCACGTGCGCGAACGAGTCCCACTGCGTCGAATACTGCAGCGTCAGCAGCACCAGATCGTCGCAGACCACGTCGGTCTGCATCGGATTGTCCTGCCGCACCTCGTAGGCGAAATTCTGCCTGCCGTTGCGGTGCGTGGCGGCGATGCGCGGCGGGTGGCGGCGCGGGTTGAGCCCGTTGCCGCCCGGGTAGTCGAGCGGCAGCGAGAGCACGAAGGTGAGCCCCTCTTTCACTTCCCGTACGCCCTGCAGCACCTTTTCGCGGGTGACGTAGTTCATCCGCCCGCGCTGGTCGTCGGGCCCGAACTCGCCCCAGTTGGAATCGGGGGGCCTTCTGACCCATCGCTGATTTTTCATTTTCTTGAAAAACTAAAAATAATGACGCGAAATGGTCTCGGCGACGCAAACCGGCTTGTCGCCGCCTTCGCGCTCGATGACCGCGCTCCAGGTGGTCTGCACGCCGTTGCCCTCGATCTTTTCGTACTTGGCGAGCGTGAAGCGACCGCGGATCTTCGCGCCGGCCGGCACCGGCGCGGTGAAGCGCACCTTGTTGAGGCCGTAGTTGACGCCCATCTTGCGGTCCGAGAACTCGAAGGTCGATTCGGTGAGCTTGGGCAGCATCGACAGCGTGAGGAATCCATGCGCGATGGTGCCGCCGAAGGGCGAATCCTTGGCGCGCTTCGGATCGACATGGATCCACTGGAAGTCGCCCGTCGCTTCGGCGAACTGGTCGATGCGCGACTGCGGGATCTCGAGCCAGGGCGAGACGCCCACTTCCTTGCCGACCATGGACTCGAGGCTGCGAAGACTTAGGTTGGTTTTGCTCATGGGGAATGGATTCTAAACAAAGGCCTCTATTTCACGGCATACCAATTCGAGTTTCTCGTGCACGATCCAGTGCGAGGCGTCCGGCACGCGCACCAGCTTCAGGTCCGGCACGCAGCGCTCCAGCCCATCGACGCAGCCGGGCAGCAGCGCCGTGTCGCGGTCGCCCCAGAGCACCAGCGTCGGCACGCGCACCATGAAATCCTCTGGCTTCAGCTGCAGCTTCTTCGCGCCCGGATCGTCCGCGGTGGGCGGGTACATCGGCGAAGCGCGGTAGAAATTCAGTCCGCCGGTGAGCGCGCCCGGCCGCGACCAGGCTGCGACCAGCTCCGCGCGCCACGCCTCGGGCAGGTGCATGAAAGCGCCGAGCAGCCGCGCATAGCCATTCTCCGACAGCACGCGCTCGGCCTTGGGCAGCCGGAACACGTTCATGTATTCGCTCGCCTTCTGCTGCGCAGGGTTGTTCGACAGCTCGCGCCAAAACAGGTACGGGTGCGGTGAATTGATCATCACCAGGCGCTCCAGTCGGTCGGCAAAGCCGATCGCCACACCCCAGGCCACGGCGCCGCCCCAGTCGTGCGCCACCAGCACGAATTTCTTCTTGCTGTAATGGGCACCCAGCGCCAGCACGTCCGCGATCAGATGCTTGGCCTTGTAAGCCTCTACGCCCTCGGGTTTGTCGGAAAGGTTGTAGCCGCGCAGGTCCGGCGCGACGCACAGCCAGCCGCGCGCGGCGAAATGTTCCATCGGCCCGCGCCAGGCCGCCCAGAATTCTGGGAAGCCGTGCAGGAACAACATCAGCGGCCGGCCCGCGTCGCCTGCCACGCCGCAATGCAGCTTCACGCCGCCGCTATCGACCGTCTCGTGCCGGATTTCGATGCTCACGTGTTCACGTTCCGGGATTCTCCTGTTTCGCGCCGATGGCCGGCGCGCGCTCGGCGCCTGGCTTGCGCTCGCCTTCGGTCCGGCTCCCTTCGCTCTTGCTGCCCTCGGTCCGCTCCTTCCAGGAATCGGCGGCCGGCGCGGCTCGCCGCTCCGGGATGACCTCGACCTTCGGCGCTTGCGGATCCTTCCCCTGGTCGCCGTACCAGGGCGGCGGGTAGTTGGAAAACTTGACCGAGCCGGAGTCGGGATCGACCCAGCGGTAGAGGTCGGCCGCGGCGGCCCCGGCCCAGACGAGCAAGGCGGCAGCTAGGACAAATCTCATCATCCCTTCTCCTTGGCCAGGCAATCGCGCGCGCCGCTAGAAACGCGAGAAGTCAGGCTTGCGCTTCTCGAAGAACGCGGTCATGGCTTCCTTCGCCTCCCCCGATTGCAGGCGCTCGGCGAAGATCCGGCCCTCTTCCTCCATCTGCGCCTTGATCGCCGCGAGCAGCGGGCGCTTCATGAGCGCCTTGGTGTGGCGCACCGACGCGGGCGGCAGCGCCGCGACCGCCTTCGCCGAAGCCGCCGCGTGCTCCAGGAGCCGGTCCTCCGGCACGATCTCGGTGACGAAGCCCGCGGCGAGCGCCTTCTCGGCCGCGAACGGCTGGCCGAGCATCAGCAGCTCGGCGGCGCGCTGGTAGCCGGCGATCATCGGCAGCAGCAGGCTGGAGGAGGCCTCGGGCACGACGCCCAGCGGCACGAACGGCATCTGGAAGCGCGCGGCGGGCGATGCGTAGACGAGGTCGCAATGCAGCAGCATCGTCGTGCCTACGCCGACTGCCGGGCCGCCGACGGCGGCGATGAGCGGTTTGGCGACCGTCGGCAGCGCGCTGATGAACCTGAAGGACTCCGCGGGCCCGTCGCCGGGCTTGCGCTCGAGGAAGTCCTTCAGGTCGTTGCCCGCGGTGAAGCAGTCGCGCGCGCCGTGGATCAGGATCGCGCGCACCTGCGCGTCCGCGTCGGCGGCGGCGAGCGCTTCGCGCATCGCGCGGTACATGTCCTGCGTGAGCGCATTCTTCTTGTCGGCGCGCGCGATCTCGATGCGCTGCACCCGGTCCCTGGTCTCGACGATGATGTGGCTCATGGTCTGCTCACGATAGTCCTGTTGCGGCCGGCGTGCTTGGCCTGGTAGAGCGCCTGGTCGGCGCGGTTCAGCAGGTGCTCGACCGTCTCGCCCTTCATGTAGCCGGCGGCGCCTGCCGACATCGTCACGGCGGCATTGGGCACGATGCTGCGCCAGTCGCGCGCCGCCACTGCCATGCGGACGCGCTCCACCGCCTCCAGGGCCGCGGGCGGGGCGCTGCCGACCAGGATCAGCAGGAATTCCTCCCCGCCGTAGCGGCCGAATATATCCGTATTCCGCATGGTTTCATGCGCTGTCGCCGCGAAGGCACGCAGCACGGCGTCGCCGGCTGCATGGCCGTACGTATCGTTGACCTTTTTGAAATGGTCCAGATCGATCATGGCAACGCAGAACGGCGCCCCGCTGCGCTCGGCGCGGCTGCGTTCGCGTTCGAGCGCGGCGAGCAGCGAGCGCCGGTTGAGCGCGCGCGTCAGCTCGTCGCGGCTGGCGAGGCGTTGCACCTGCTCGAGCGTGTCGGCGAGCTGGCGCCGGCTCTCGGAGAGGCGCGCGCGCGTCTCGTTGGCGGCCACGCTCACCAGCAGGCAGCGGCCGAGGATCAGCGAGAAATAGAACCAGGACAGGAAGACCTCCGCGCCGCTGCCGGTGGGCGCGCCGAAGCGCTCGCCGGCCAGGTAGAACACGATGCCGGTGCCGAACACGCCCATCGACCAGACCGCGACCGCGTTGCGCAGGGTGAGCCAGAGCATGCCAAAGGCGAACACCGTGAACAGGTTGGCGAGGAACGGGAAAGCCACCTGCGGGGCGGCCGTCGCGACGCAGAGCTGCAGCACGATCGCCAGCAGGATCATCGGCTCGGTCAGGTTCGGGTCGCGCGAGCGCAGGTTCCAGCCCCTGGCGAAAGCGAGGTAGGCCGTCCCGCAGATCGCGGCGGCGGCGGCGGTATAGGCGAGCGGGATGGCAATTGGCAGCGTGCCGGTCGCGGCGAACAGTGCGAGGAACACCGTATCGATGCCGTAGCTCGCCGCGGTAGCGGCGATCCAGCGCAGGCGCGCGCGGCGCGCGCGCTGCTGCGTGCCGCCGGCGCCCGGCGCCTGGTGCAGCCGTTCCTCGGCTTCGAGCATCTAGGCCGGCGCGGCGCCGCGGGCGTTCAGCCCGGCAGCTTGTAGTCCTTGAACTGCTGCCGCAGGGTGAGCTTGGAAAGCTTGCCGGTCGCGGTATGCGGCAGCTCCGTCACAAATACCACGTCCTCCGGCATCCACCATTTGGCGATCTTGCCTTCGTAGAACTTGAGCAACTCCGCCTTGCCGATTTCCTGCCCCGCCTTTTTCACCACCACCAGGATCGGGCGCTCGTCCCACTTCGGGTGGCGGATGCCGATCACCGCCGCCTCCTGCACCGCCGGGTGGGCCACCGCGACGTTTTCCAGGTCGATCGAACTGATCCACTCGCCGCCCGACTTGATCACGTCCTTGGAGCGATCGGTGATCTGGATGTAGCCGTCGGGGTCGATGGTCACCACGTCGCCGGTCGGGAACCAGCTCCTGCCGTCGGCGCCCTTGCGCATCGGGTCGCCGCCCTCTGCCTTGAAGTAGCCGTTCACCACCCAGGGGCCGCGTACCTGCAGGTCGCCGAAGGCCTTGCCGTCGTGCGGCAGCTCCCCGCCGTCCTCGCCGACGATGCGCGTGTCGACGCCGAAGATCGCGCGGCCAACCTTGTTCTGCAGCGCGTAGCGGTCTTCCTTGCTCCATTTCGCGTGCTTCGCCTTGAAGGTACAGACGGTGCCGAGCGGGCTCATCTCGGTCATGCCCCAGGCGTGCAGCACCTGCACGCCGTAGTCCTCCTGGAACGTGCGGATCATTGCCGGCGGCGCTGCCGAGCCGCCGATCACCACGCCCCGCAGCGTGGAGAATTTCAGCTTCTGCTCCTTCATGTAGTTCAGCAGGCCCAGCCAGACCGTCGGCACGCCCGCCGACATGGTCACGCCCTCCGCCTCGAACAGGCCGTGCAGGCTCTTGCCGTCGAGATGCTGGCCCGGGAAGACGAGTTTCGCGCCGGTCAGCGCGCAGGAATACGGCAGGCCCCAGGCGTTGACGTGGAACATCGGCACCACGGGCAGGATCACGTCGCGCGCCGAGAGATTCAGCGCATCGGGCAGCGCCGCGGCGTAGGCATGCAGCATCGTCGAGCGATGGGAGTAAAGCGCGCCCTTCGGGTTGCCGGTGGTCCCCGAGGTGTAGCACAGGCAGGCCGCCGTGCGCTCGTCGAATACCGGCCACTCGTAGCGGTCGTCCTGGGCCTCGAGCAGCTCCTCGTAACACAGCAGGTTCGGGATGTTCGCCTTCGGCATCGTCGCGCGCGCGGTCATGGCCACGAAGGCCTTCACGTTCTTCAGCTGCGGCGCGAGCTTTTCCACCAGCGGCGCCAGGTTCACGTCGAAGAACAGGACCTTGTCCTCGGCGTGGCTGGCGATGTAGGTGATCTGCTCCGGGAACAGGCGCGGGTTGATGGTATGGATCACCCCGCCGGAGCCCGCGGTCGCGTAGTAGATCTCGAAGTGGCGGTAGCTGTTCCAGGCCAGCGTCGCGACGCGGTCGTTCATCGCGACGCCAAGCGCGCCGAGCGCCTTGGCCAGGCGGCGGGCGCGCCGGTGCGCGTCCCGGTACGTGTATCTGTGGATGGCGCCGTCCTCGACCGTCTTGGAGACGATCTCGGTGTCGCCGTGGTGGCGGTCCGCGTGCCGGATCAGTTCGCTGATCAGCAGCGGTTGGTCCATCATCAAGCCGTGCATGGTTCCTCTCCCCCGGGAATCGTCGAAATTACTCTGCGCCTGCTGCGCCGGTCAAGCGGATTCACCCTCTCCTTGACCCTGCCGCCGCGCTTCAATACCATCGCGGCGTTCCCAAAGGAGGAGAACCCCATGTTGATGAAGCAATCCGTCAGGATCGCCGCGCTCGCCGCGGCATTGGCCGCCGCCGGCGCCCAGGCGCAAACCGTCAAGCTCGCCCTAATCGACCCGCAGTCGGGCCTGATGGCCCCCGTCGGCCTGAACCAGCTGCACAGCTGGCAGTACATCGCCGAGATCGCCAACCAGAAGAACTGGGCGGGCGGGCCGAAATTCGAGATCGTCGGCTTCGACAACAAGCTGTCGCCGCAAGAATCGCTGACCGTGCTCAAGCAGGCGATCGACCAGGGCATCCGCTACATCCTGCAGGGCAACGGCTCGTCGGTGGCGCTCGCGCTGCAGGACGCGGTGCAGAAGCACAACGAGCGCAATCCGGGCAAGGAAATCATCTTCCTGAACTACGCCGCGGTCGACCCGGACATGACCAACAGCAAGTGCACCTACTGGCATTTCCGCCTCGACGCCAATTCC